>JBNGEE010000063.1:0-4728 GCA_049975565.1 Candidatus Aenigmatarchaeota archaeon | reverse complement strand
GAATATCTTGCAGAGCTTGAAAAATTCTTAAACATTGATGAAGTCCCGGTTTTGGCTTCATGTTGCTTTTTGGGCTTAATTTTCTTTTTCTCAGGCGCTTTTGCCTTATAAGTGTTGCTGCCATGGTGGGAGCCATTGGGCAGAATTTTTTTCAAGCTCATAATAATACGATGCATATAGATTTATGAAGGCTCAGGTGTCCATGGAATATATGATTGTGGTCGGATTCGGGCTTTTCTTTTTGGCCGTCTACACTATTTCCAGCTATTCCACGATATATTCCTACCGCCAGGGAAACGACGCGTACCTTGTGAAGGATTCCCTCGAAAAAATGGGCTCTGTTGCCGAGTTTGTCTCTCTGCAGGGCGCTCCCGCAAGGCAGACTGCCGGGGTGTGCTTTCCCCAGTCTTTTGCTGGATGCTCGATTGATGCGGACAACCGGACGATTTCATGCAGCCTAGACGGCGGCCAGAGCATCTCGGGCACGATGCCCGTCGATGTTTCCGGAACACTTCCGGCATCTTCGGGCTGCTGGAAGGTAATGCTTGAAAGCATCGAGGACGGAAGCGGGGCGGCCTATGTGAACATTACAGTCCAATCATGAAAGCCCAGTCGTCGGTCGAGTTTCTGATACTCTTTTCGGTGCTTGCCCTGATATTCGCGCTTGCCATCAACTATTTTTTTGCGTATATCGTACATTCGGGAAACTCGGACACGGAAAGGCAGTACAAAGACCTGTGCGTTCAGGTAAGGGAGGAAATCGAGAACGCCCTGCTTTTTGACGGCTATTACAGAAGGCCGTTTTATCTTCCGGGCGGAGATTACACAATTGACATAAACGGCCGCGAGATTGCGGTATCGTATTCCGCAGGGCGGGTGGTGTGCCTTACGCCTGTTAACATGAGCCACACGGAACTCAATAAAGGCGAGAATGTGATAATATATAATGGGGAGGAGATACTCTTCGAGTAAACGGCGCGGGCAGGCACTTTCTGTGGATTTTCTGGTCGTTATGTCGACGGTTATATTTCTTTCTACGATTCTTTTGGTTTATCTCGGGCATAAATCGAGCTACACGGAGGAGCTGAGGGCGAGCGAGGAGATGATGTCCGAGGCGGAAAAGATTGGAGATGCTTTTTTTTACGGGGGCTTTCCGCAGGACTGGACGGCCGATAACGTCGAATCGATAGGGCTTCAATCGGGCAACAGGCTCGACTCGAGTAAGCTGGAGGAGTTTGGCAAGCTGGACTACCAAAAGAGCATCTATCTCCTTGGGCTCAGGAGCGACTACAATATTTCATTGAGTATAAACGGCTCGACCGAATATTCTTTCGGGACGCCTTATGAAGGCAAGAACGCGTCCTCGATATTGCGGCTCAAGAGGCTCGGCACCCTCAACGGCTCCCTCGCATTTATAGAAATTCTGGTTTTCAGATGAGAAGGGGCTTTGTTTTTTCGGTCGACCTGCTTATAGGACTGGCGATGCTTGTGATACTGTTTCTTTCGGGAATCAATTACCTCTCGGGCGAATCCTTTTACGAGCGGCGCTCATTCGACCAGGAAAGGCTCATTTCCGAAGACCTCCTGACCGCGATGTCAGAGATTAATGTCTACGAGTTTCGCGCAAGCCCCACCCTAAACGGGCTTATTGAAAGCGGCCTTGGAGACGACGAGCAGGAACTCTCCGTGCTCGACTTGGTCATCTCGTACTGGCTCCAGTCAAAGCAGGAAAGCAACCCAGAAAAGCTCGAACTCGCGCAGAATATCTCGAGGGAATTTGTGAACTCGACAGGGTATCTTGATACATACAACTTTACGTTCTTTCTCGGGGATGACGCGCTTCTTGGGGATGTTTCGGGCGGTGACCGGCCCGTCTATGTTTCGGCGCTAATCGAAAACACTTACGGGGGCAGCGCGTCCTATACTTATCTGTCGAGGGCTTTTTTGAGCGGGATAAACACCAACCGTTCCAGATACTTATACTTTGGAGGGTTTGTCGGTCAGGGAAACATTTCGTTCAACTTAAGCCTGCCCGAATTTGGGGCGATTACGGGAGGGGAGCTTGAGCTTTTTTCGGGAAACAATTTCTCGCTTTTCGTCAACGGAGAACTTCTGGGAGATTATATTGTCAATTCGACGTCGTCCAACCTGAGCGCAAACATCCACAACGATTCGCTGAACGTTTCGGCATTTGGGGAGGGCGACAATCTCGTCGAAATCCGCTTTTTGTCTGACGACCCGTCCCTGAATTATCTCGGGGGAGGGTATCTCAGGGTGGACTACGAGTCTTTGGAGCTTTACGAGGAGCTGGAGGGAAATGTGAAGCGGTATCATTTCCCCGAAATCTCAGGCATCATAAACCTCTATGACGGCTATTACGTCCCCGGGAATGTGACAAACGTAACCATATATCTGCATTATCTCAACGACCTTCCCAACGGCACGATATACCTAAATCTGGCGAACGTATCGGTCTACCGGAGCAATCTCGAGGGAGAGAAGAAAGAATACCTGTGGGACGCGGAAATCGCCGCAGCGTTCAATGACGCAGGCGCGGGCTACGATTTGCTGAGCGTGGCGACTTTCCCAATCCGCCTTGGAACGGGCTCGCTTTACCTAAGCGGGGGAAAGGGTTACGGAGATGCGGTGCTTATAACCGACGTTTCGGGGAGTATGGAATACTGCGACATCAACGCGACCCCTGCGGATTACGAATGCACTTCCGGGAGCAACTGGAGGTGCAACAGCGCGGGGCTTAATTATTGCAAGGAAAGGCTTACCTCCGCCAAGTCCGCGGACACAGAATTTTTGCAGGGGATGCTCGGCCTTTCGGGAAACCGTGTGGGGCTGGCATCTTTTGATGATAATTTGGATGAATCCCACACACTCTCAGATAACATTACTTCCCTGCAGAACATGGTTGGAAATTATACTGCGGGTGGCGGGACATGCATCTGCTGCGGTATAAATAAGGGAATAGACCTTCTCGATGAGGTATATGTTGCCGAATTGATTTCGGAAAAATCCATGTGGAGATATAATGCCAGTTATCCGGTCTCAAGCCCCCCCGACCTGAACAACATGAGCTGGAACGACCTGAACTACAACGACTCCGACTGGGGATACGGCTTCGCTATTCTCGGCTTCGAGAACAGCACATATTCCCCTCTGGTCGACACGGACATCGGGAATAGCGGGGGAAACTACTTTTTACGGAAGCATTTTTTCGTCTCGAACCTCGACAAGGTCGAGATGCTATACCTATCTCTGCTCTCTGACGACGCGGCGGAGGTTTACTTAAACGGCGAACTTATCTACAACGACTCGGCGGAGCATAACGCAACCTACTGGAACGCTGGCGGGGAGATTTTCGAGGACAGTTTCGAGACATATTACGGGACCGGCGCCCATCAGGTCGACGGAAACGACCTGAATGTCGCCCCGGGTCACTGGACAATCAACGATGCCGGGCAGGAGGTTTACATAATGGCGGGGCAGAGCAGCTACCCCGCATACGACGGGACGGACGTATTGGTATTTCGTGACATGGACTCCTACGGATACGCGAGGACTGCCATCGACCTGTCATCTTCGGCAAACCCGAAGCTTTCCTTCTGGAGGCGGCTTGGCTATAACGGATTTGATAGCGGAGAATACGGCGACGTGAGGGTGTGGGACGGGACATGGCACACGATATCCTATTACGACTACGACGACGATGACGACCAGTACCACTACGAGGAATTCGACCTTTCGGGATACAGCAAGTTATCCAATTTTACGGTGCAGTTCGGATGCAGGTCCAGCTGGGACGCAGAGAGATGCTATTATGACCTTGTGCGCGTGAGCGACAGGCTCGAGATGAACCGGACTTATCTGCGGGAAGGGAGCAACGTCATAGCCGTACGGCTGAGAAACGATGACGATGAAGGGGCGAAGTTCGACCTCAAGCTCGAGGCGCGCCTTTCGAGGAAGAGGGCAATGCTTGTCATGAGCGACGGGGACGCGAATTACCGGTGCTCCGAGCAGGGAACGGGAAACGCGAAAAACGACGCGATACGGGCCGCCTGCGATGCCCGCGACCTCAACACGACGGTCTACTCGGTAGCCTTCGGGAACAGCGCCGATGCGCTTACCCTGAAGAAAATTGCCTGCTGGAACTGCTCGTCAAACAACTGGCTTATTGGAGAAAGCGAGTCAAACTGCTCGAGGTTTTTCCAGAGCCAGGACGAGGAGGAGCTAAAGGATATATACAGAAGCATCGCCGAAGACATAGTCAACCTGTCGATAGAGAAGCAGCTCATGCACGCCGCGGGAAACGTCTCTTTTTCCAACATCCTTTACGGGGATTCCTATCTGGAGATAGGGTTTAACAGGACGCCGGTGCAGTTCGAATACGGCGAGTTTTCGATAGACTCGGAAACCGGCTGCGAAGACTGCAACTGCGTATTCGAGAAGATGCCCCTCGCGGACGTGATGGAAGCCCGGGTCAGCTCGTATTCCGCGGATTACTGGACGGATCTCGTGGAGGTTTCTTCAGGCGCCGGAAATTCCTCGGTATACAACCTCTCCCGCTATGGCCTCTACGAAGCGCTCGGAGACCCGTATATTATAGACATTCCCGTCGGGGAGATAACTGACGGCCAAAACAATATTACAGTCTATCTCGGAAGCGAGGAGGAACACCACTATAACAGGTCGCAGGATTGCCGCTTGTTTTACAAAATA
>JBNGEE010000062.1:0-4937 GCA_049975565.1 Candidatus Aenigmatarchaeota archaeon | reverse complement strand
CCTCCCCAGTCACGATAAACCCGTCCTCTGCGAGTTCTTTTAGCCTTCGCAGCATAAACTCGTGACAGTCTGGGCAGGGGTTCATCCCCGCGCCGTAGCCGTGAGCCGGGCGGCGAATCATCTTGGTATAATCGGGCCCCAAATCGACGACGTTCAACTCGAATCCTTCCTTATCGGCGGCCGTTTGGCAGTACTCCTCCTTCGAGAAAAAGGGGCTTGTGAAGTGCACCGCCACCACGGGGATTTTCTGCTCCTGCATCAATTTCACCGCCAGAATCGAGTCAAGTCCGCCGGAGTAGAGAACGTAGGCTTTCATAATTCTGTTTACAGATATCTCTATTATGGACGCCGCCGACAGAAAAAGAATACTGTTCCTCTTAGACCTTCTGGGAGTCGACCCAAAAGAGAAAAAGCCGGGCAAAGGAAAGCTTGTCCTTCTCTCAGGAGGGACAGTTTCAGGAAAAACCACGATCGCGAAAAAAATCAAAAGGGCGCACCCGGAATTTTCGGTAATTAACACAGGCGACTTTTTCAGGGAGGAGGCAAAGCGGCTCGGCATAGGAATCTCGGAATTCATGGGCTCTAAAGACGATTCTCTGGCGCGCCTCGACAGAGCGGTTGACGCAAGGACTTTGAGGATTCTTCTGGAAACGGACAAAGACATTATACTGACCTCGCGCTTCGCGGCGCTCTGGGGCGAGATATTGAAGATGGCGGGAAAGCCGTGCCTGAGCATTTTCCTTGAGGTGGGCCGTGAGGAAACGGTGGGGAGGCTGAGCCTTCGGGAGTTCGGAAAAGAAGAAGCCAGGCTTTCGGAAGGGCAAAAATCCAGACTCGCGGAAGAACTGAAAAGGGACGAGAGGGACACATTGAGGTATATAAGGGTCTACGGGCTAAACCCCCAGGACTACGGTAAATACGCGCACGTTATAAACACGACCGGAAACACGCAGGAGGGGACTTGGGAGAAAGTCCGGCCGCTTTTGGAGAGGTTTTTGCCGGAAAATCGTCCGGACTGAAAACTGTTTTGCCCTCTAAATATCTTTAGCAGGTTGGGCAAAGCTTTGCGCAGTTCTCCTTTGAGAACGAGGGGTCATATACTTTCATCCTACAGACTTCGAGTAGGCTTGCCATCTTGTTATTGACAATATATCCGGTACTTACCTCGTCTATCTTTTCGGCATCGCAGTCGTAGAACCTGTCGAATATCAGGCAGCTTCTCTCGAACTGGTCGTCGACCCACTGCTGCTGTATAAGAAGGTATTCATATTTTTGGGTTTCAAGCTCGAGGTACTTCAGTTGGGCATCGATGTCTTCCTCATCCGAAACAGTGACCGTTTCGTTTTTCCCATCATCCGCCCAGAGAATAGAAACCGCCGCGAGAAGGACAAGCACGAGAATGGTGTTGAAGAGGTGCCAGGAGTTGTCCCTGAGAAATTCGGTAAATCCGTCCTCCCTGTGCCCCCTGAACATAATCTATCGAGGAATTTATATTAACTATGCAGCCGCTCAAATAATTTAGGCGCGGGTATAATTATGGCGGTGAACATGACACTCCCCGGGCAAAATCCTTTTGAGGGGACGGCTCTTGCGGGCTACTTTACAGCAATAGTCGTTTTTGCCATCTTCTGGATTGCCCTAAAGATTTTCGAGAAGGTCGTCGTGAGAAAGCTGAAAAGCCTCTCAAAAAAGACGAAGAACGACTATGACGACGCCCTTATCGGCATGCTTGAGGGTATAGGCTGGCCGCTTTACCTGATGCTTTCGCTTTACGCGGCGTTCCACTTCGCCGAGATTCCGGCGCTTGTCACAAAATATTTCAACTACCTGCTTTTTGCGGTGGTCATATATTATGCGGTCAGGTCTGTCCAAAGGTTAATAGACTTTGCGCTCAAAAAGGTCGTGGCCAAAAAAGAGGCGGAGGAAGGCGGGTTTGACCCGAGCGTCCTCGAGCTTATGGTGTCGATCGTGAAATGGACGCTCTGGGTAATCGCCCTTTTGCTATTCCTCCAAAATCAGGGCTACGAGATTTCGGCGCTCATAGCAGGCCTTGGAATCGGCGGCATAGCGATTGCCTTTGCCCTCCAGAACATCCTCGCGGACATTTTCTCGTTTTTCTCTATATCCTTTGACAAGCCCTTCAAAACTGGCGATTACATAGTCATCGGCACCGACATGGGAACAGTGAAAAAGATTGGGATAAAGTCGACGAGAATCCAAACTCTTCAGGGCGAGGAGCTTGTGGTGTCGAACAGGGAGCTTACCGAGAGCCGGGTGCGGAACTATAAGAGGATGGAGAAGCGGAGGATAGTGTTCGGCATCGGCGTGGTTTACGGGACCCCGAACAAAAAGCTCGAGAAAATCCCAAAAATCATACAGGGCATAATCGACCCGATAAAGATTACCGACTTCGACCGCGCGCACTTCAAGAGTTTCGGGGATTCTGCCCTGCTCTACGAGGTTGTCTACTATATAAGGTCGAGCGAATACATCGACTACATGGACACCCAGCAGGAGATAAACCTCAAGCTCAAGGCTGCGTTCGAGAAGGAGGGAATTGAGATGGCATTCCCGACCCAGACTATCTTTCTGGCGAAGTAAACGTAAGGTAGGCTAGGCGTATTTTCTGTGTTGTGCCTCATTGTACGCCGCGGCTTCCCTGAGAAGCCTTTGGAGGCCTGCGACCTGATTGTCTGACAGGTTGTCCCCAGGCCTAATCTCTTTTGCGCCGTACGAGGAAATGGCTTGGTTTACCCTTTGCAAGTCCTGTTTGATATGGCCGCCTCTTTTTCGGCCTATGTGAAGGCTTCTGTCTATTTTCCTTAACCTCCTCGTTTCAATCGCTTCTTTTATCAGGGGGCGATAAGTGCTGACGGTCTGGTAGGTGTTTGCGAGATTTGGGTCATACCCTTCCGCCCTGCTGAGGCTGACGGTTTTCATCCTATAATTATATAAGGATTGCCGCGTATATATGGCTTTTTATGCCAAAAGCATGCAAAATCAGTTTCCTTAGTCAGACTCATCAGCCTTTCCCGCTCCGTAAATCCGCTTCAAAAGCTCCTTAATGTCAGGCTCGGTTTCCTTGTCGTCCATTAGAATATATGGCGCCGAATGTTTTAAAAGGCTGCTAACTGAGTTCGGAATATGGCCATTGGAAAAGTTCATTTAGCGGCAGAGGAAATGGGTTTGGATTGAGCGGCTCCCCTAAAACTTGGCGTACGCGGTTAAGAGTCTCTAAAGCGTACTGGTGCGCAATTTTTTCAGGACCCCAGCCTCGGACAATTTTACTCCAATACAACTTTGGAAAGTGCTCTTTTTCAAACTCCTCGACCTAATGGTAGATACTGCCCTTATTTTCAGGCACGTCTCCAGTCTTAGGGAGTTCACCAACTATAAATAACAACCTATTTATATATAAAAAGTATGGGTTCGCCGAGATTTTCACGCGCCAATATATCCTGCGAAGCAGGAAAGGTTTCTTTTGACGTGCAGGACTTTTCTTTCCTAAAGAAAAATCTTGCTTTGAACTCGGGTCTGAGGCTATTTCTGACGCCCTCACCTTTACGGCAATAGGCCAACACCCATTAGGCAAGGTTACGCACCCGTTAGGCGATCTCCCTAAGCCCCGATGCTAACCATTGTAGACCTTTTTCAAGGTGGCTTTCAGAAAAAGGTTAGCTACACCACGAACCCATAAATAGATTGACTAAAAAATTAAGTAGTTTGCGGGTGTTGTAAATTTATGGCAAAATCAGGCTCGGACAACGGTTATGGGCAAAACACCCTTCTCGAGCTCCATTTCGGCGATTTCCAGGGGGCTGCCCTTCTTTTTGACCAGAAGCGGCGCGCCGTACGAAATCTGAAGCGCCCTTGCGCCGATAATTCTCGCCCTTTCGAATCTCGTGAGTTCCATAATTAGGCTTACAAAATCTTTTAATCCTCGACTTCCGCGATTTTGCGCATTTATAGGGCAAGAATTAAACCACCCCGGAAGTCATGGGTAAAGACCACTTCTTTTTTGAACCGGATTTTTTCGTGCCCCTCAAATTTTGTAATATCTCCGTGCTATTCGCAGGAGTATCCCCCATCACCATCTAAGTATTCATTCGGACCTCGGGGTTGGAAATCTTCCTGTTTTTCACCCGAGGACAGAGCCTTTTTGAGAAAATCAAATGTTTCATGGGCTTATAAACTTGTGTTTGCAGGCACCATGGCCGGATTGCACCTAATCTGAGGACTACCCAATATATTCGGCGTAGTCCTTGCTTGGGGTCTTGTGGAACTGCTGGCCGAACTGCTTTGTCTTGTCATCGAGGTCCTTTAGGAAGGTTTCGAGCTGCTCGACGCTCTTATCCATCGCCTTGAGGTCGATTTTTATGTCGAGGAATTTCATAAGAACCTTTATCACCTCTTCGGCGGCCTTGGGGTCGGTAAGTATCGGGTAGCCGATGGTCTCCCCGAGAAGCGCGCAGCCCTCCATGCCCTCGTTTTTGGCAAGGCCCAAAAGGAGACCCGAAATGCCGTAAATCGAGCCTATTTTGCTCTTTTTCTCGAAAATGGCCCCGTAGGACTCGTATTTTTTTAGGTTCTTCTTGTCCGTGAGCGCCCCAAACACCCGCGGCTTTTCCATCTCGACGCCCGTCCCGAAGCCCCCGACGGTGATTATCTCCTTTATCCCGAACTGCTTGCACATTTCGAGGATTTTGTCGCATATCGTGAAATATCCCTTGTTCTCGACCGGCTGCGAGTCCCCGTAGACAAACACCACATCCCTCTTTTTGCCCTTGTGGTAGAAGAACTCCATCTTTAGGGTCGTAATCTCGTGCTCCGGGCTAATCAGCACGAGGGGGAAGAAATAGGAGGAGGTAAGCTCCGCGAACTTGACGGCCTTGAGCTTCTCGACGATCTCGCGTCGCTCGCCGCGGTCGGCGTTGGAG
>JBNGEE010000061.1:0-4939 GCA_049975565.1 Candidatus Aenigmatarchaeota archaeon | reverse complement strand
ATTTTATCTTGTCCCTGACTCCGAGCCCCTTCGCCAGCTTTTCCATTGGAATAGGTTTGATATTCTCGATTTCCATAATATATCCTTGTTTATTAGTTTATATTCCGCAAAAACGGCGCTTTTGTGACGAAAGTTTCGTACTCGCCACCCTCACCCGAGACATTGCACCTTGCTTTTTTGAGGTCCGAGATGAAGCCCTCAATATTTCCGGCAGTTACGGTCTTTCCACGCCACTGCTCTATCCCCTCGGCGCAGACGCGCGCGACCATAAACTCGAAGCCCGCGCCCATTACGATTTCTTTAAGAAGCGCCTCCTCGTTTTTGTGCCAGAGCGGGGCGAAGGATTTCACACCCAACTCTTCGCATATATAGTCGAGCCTTCGCCTCTGGTACTCGCTCAAAACCGCACCGCAGATGATGCCTTCGATTCTTTCCTTTTTGACAATCGGGGCGAGCAGTTCCTTCATCTCTTCGACCTCTTTTTCCTTCTCTCCCGAGACCCCGAATTCCCTGTGGCGGATTTTGAATTCCCTTTTCAGGGAGGCGAACTGTTCCCTTACCTTCTCCGTCATCGCGCGCTGGAGCATGTAACTGTCGGGGTTTCTTGGGACAAAAGTCACGGCCACTGGAATGTCGTGGCCCGACTGCATCATGAGATAGAGCGCGTACCACGAGTCCTTTCCGCCCGAGACCAGCGCGAGCAGTTTCATTCTATTCCCTCGAACGCCCTAATAAATTCTTTCTTTGTCTTGTCTTCGTCGAGGGTCGTTACCGCCCTCCCCTCCATTATTCGCTCACCTTCGACGATGAGGTCAGATATCGCGTCCCTTGAGCAGGAGTAGACTATGTGGGAGACGAGGTTTCTGTGGGGCAGCATCGAGAAGTGGCTCTTGTCAAGCATCAGCAGGTCCGCGTTTTTGCCGGCTTCGATGCTTCCGGAATTCAGCCCGAGTATTTTCGCCCCGTTGACTGTGGCGAGGTCAAGCGCAACCTGCGCGGTCATTTCCGCCGCGTTCCACCGCAGCCACTTCTGCAGGAGGCAGGCAGTTTTCATCTCGCCAAGCATATTAAGGGAGTTGTTCGACGCGGCGCCGTCGGTCCCAAGCCCGATTTTTACGCCCGCGCCTTTCATCTCGCGGTAGGGGAAAGCCCCGCCGGTCGCAAGTTTCATATTCGAGACCGGGCAGTGGACGACCGACGCGCCACAATTTCCGAGAATCCCTATCTCGCCCTTCGTGACCCAGCTTGAATGAAACCCTATGAACTTCTCGTCGATAAGCCCGAGGCTGTCGAGGTACTCGACGGGGCGCATTCCGGTTTTTTTTTGGTGTCATAGACCTCCTTTCGGGTCTCTGACAGGTGCATAGTGTAGAGAAGGCCGTGCTTTTTGGCGACGTCTTTTGCGCCGAGCAGAAGCTCTTTTGAGCAGGTATATCCGGAATGGGCCGCGACGACAGGCGTCACGAGCGCCCCCCTGATTTTTTGGCATTGTTTTATGAATTCCTCGAGGTTTGAGAACATCGGGTCGGTCTTTTTGGGGTCAAAAAAGTCGAACACGCCCTCGCCGAGAAACGCCCTTAGCCCCGCCTCCTTTGCCGCAATCCCGGTGTTCTTTTCGCCGAAGTACATGTCAAGAAACGCGGAGGTGCCGGATTTTATCATCTCGAGGCAGGCAAATTTCGAGCCGGCGTAATACTCGCGGTCGCCCATTTTTGCCTCTGCCTTCCAGATTTCGTTGAGCCACGACTGGAGGTCTCGGTCGTCCTCGTGGCCCCTCAAAAGCCCCATCGCAAGATGCGTGTGCAGGTTTATGAATGAGGGCAGGACAATCTTTTTGCTGCAGTCGATTGCTTCCTCTCCACAGCCTTCGATTTTCCTTGAGATTTCGGTGATTTTTCCTTCTTCTATTTTTACGTCAAAGCCCTCAAGCACCTGCCTTTTTGGGTTTTGGGTCACCAGAAACGCGCAGTTTTTGAGTATCATAATTGATACTATCTTTAGCTTTTTTGGGCTATTTCTCAATCATCCCCAAAAGCCTCGAAACAAACTCCAGTTCTTCTTCCAGTTTTGAAGGAGGGACTCTCCTGAAGTTGATATAATAAACCAGAGAATTTCCGTCCGACTCGAGGCAGATTCTGCGCTCTTTTTCGAGGATAAGGCGTCTCAACTCCGGGGAGAATAATTCCCTGACCTTTGCCTCGTCATCACCTTTCAGCTTGTACCCGTCGGAAAACTCCCGGTCGTCCCCGAAATCAATGTCCTTGTAGCCGAGCTTGTCCCCGATTTTGTAAAAGATTTTGTCAAAGATTGTTTCCTGGCGCATGGAGAACTTCGGCATCCCACCAAGGTTTGGCAGCGCAAAAATAGTTTGCCTGTGGGTCGAGTTGCTTTTTCCCGCGCTTATGAAGTACGAATAGTCAAAGAAGCACAATTCCTTCCCGTTTCTCGAGCCTTTGGCGAAGTTCGAGATTTTCTTGGAAAAGCCCCATTTGAAGAGCGGGGTTTCGCAGGGCGGTGCCTGGGATTCGGGCTTTTTTTCGAACGAGAAGCCGAGGGAGTAGGCCTCGTTTTCAAGCTCTTTTGACCTTTTTCTTTCCGAATATTCGATAAGTCCAACGATTGCGGCAAACCCCCCGAGAATGGCGAGAATTATATAAACGATTGGTTCCATAGCGTATTTCCTTTAGAGTATTAAGGATTCGGCAGCGTTTCAACATTGTCCCGCTCGCTTAGATGTTCTAATAAGGTATAAAAAAATAAAGGTATCTACCTTTATTGGTATAAGTATTTATATATTAATACCTTATAATATTGTGCGAAAAATGATAAGGAAACTTCAAAATCTCTGGGAATCGAAAAAAAGCTGCCTTGTGAGAGTCTTGCTTGTTTTTGGCCTTGGGGCATCGGCCCTCGGCGAAATCCGCAAGGGAAACGGACTTGGGGCATTTGCCCGGAACGTGAGAAAAGTCGCCCAAATAAAGGAGCGAAATTCCATTTGGCGGTTCATCGACAACCTCAACTTCAAGAAGCTTTTTGTCCTGTGGATTGCCTACATCTTCGTTTTCAGCGCCTTCTTTTTCTTCCTCGACATTTATTTCCCGGGAAACGGCCTCAAAAACGCCGAAACCGGCTATGATGCAATATCCTTCCTCAACTCGGCTTATTTCAGCTTCGTGTGCGCCACGTCAACCGGCTTTGGGGACATTACCCCCCTTGGTCTCTCAAGGACGGTCGCGATAGTGGATGTAATCGGCGGCATGCTCATATTCGGGCTGGTCATCTCGAAGCTCGTCTCATTCAAGCAGGACATGATTTTAGACGAAATATACGAAATCTCCCTTGACGAGAAGGTCGGGGCGCTCCGCTCGAGGCTTTACCTATTCAGGTCGGACGCCGGAAAGCTGACTGAGAGAATCGCCGAGGGGCAGAGCTACAAAAGGAGGGTCGACGGCCTCTGGATACTCACAGACAGCCTTAGGGAGAACTTAGAGGACATCGGAAAAATCGTGTGCTTCCCGAACGGACGCAAGTCGGAGTTTTTAAAGAGTGTCGGCCCGCTCCAGCTCGAGCTTGTGCTCAACAGCATCAGCATGTCCCTTGCGCGCCTCACAGAGCTTTTGGCGGCGATAGACGGGCAGCAATGCGACTGGAGGTCAAAGAAGAACACGGAAAGCGTCTCGGGCGTGCTTTCTGCCGCAGGAGAGATATGCGGCTGCATTGGCTCAAAGCAGGCGCCCGACACCATCAAAGAGAGGCTCAATGAGATTGCAAAAGCCGCAAAGGAGCTGGAGACAAAAATTCCCGCCCCGGCCGCGAAAAGCGAACAATGATTATTCCCACCTGTGACGCGGGTTTCTCGGGACAATGATTGCCGCGACAATATACAGCAAAAGCCCCGCGCCAAGCGACCCTATGCTAAAAAGCGCCCACGCGAGCCGCACGATTGTCGGGTCGACATCCAGGTACTCCGCGATGCCGCCGCAGACACCGAAAAGCATTTTTTCCTCTCCGGAGCGGTACAGCCTTTTCTGCGTCTTCTTTGCCTTTTTGCCTGAAATTCCTGCCATAATATTAAGGCACTTTGATATAATAAATTGTATGGGCGCTTTGCCTTGGGGCGCGGCTGATAATTGAGGCTTTTCTGGGGGGCGAAATATTCACTTATGTCGTGGTTCCCCTGCTGATTTTTCTTGCAAGGATTATCGATGTGAGCCTTGGGACGCTTAGGGTGATTTACATCTCGAAGGGCTACAAACTCATAGCCCCGGCCCTAGGGTTTTTTGAGGTGATTGTCTGGCTTCTTGCGATAAGCCATGTTATGGCGAACCTCACAAACGCCTTCTGCTACATCGCCTACGGCGCCGGATTTGCCGCGGGCACGTATGTCGGGATGCGCCTTGAGGAAAAAGTTTTAATCGGGAAGGTCAGCATGAGGGTCGTTACCCGCCGCGAGGCAAATGAGCTCATAGACGAACTCCGGGACGCCGGGCACAAGCCGACAGTGATGGAGGCTGAGGGCTCAAAAGGCCCTTCGAAAGTCATGTTCATGGTGCTAAACAGGGCTGAGATTCCGAAAATAATCGGGCTCGTGAACCAGTTCGACCCGCACGCTTTCTGCACGGTCGAGGACATAAAGTTCGCTTATGACGCTGACGCTCTCGTTCCCCCGACAAGGCAGAAGAGGAAGTACCTTAAGAGGTTCGGGTTTTACCGGAAGGGGAAATAGGTTTCCGTAACTTCTTCCTTCAACAAATAATAAATCATAGCCATATTATGACAATAAGATACGCTCTTGCACCTGATGTGGAGGCGGCGGCAAGGCAAATAGCGAAGAAGCTTGCCATGAAGCACCTTGACTTCGAGAGGATGGGGTTTCTGCGCTCATACGGGTCGACCTCCAACGCCGTCGCGCGCTGCTACGGGCTTTCCAAGGTCTGGC
>JBNGEE010000060.1:0-4974 GCA_049975565.1 Candidatus Aenigmatarchaeota archaeon | reverse complement strand
CATAAATAGGATTAGCTTATATTATGGACGTAAAGCTCATAGGGCGCCTCAGCGAAGCCAGCGGAGTTTCGGGCTTCGAGAGCGAGGTGCGCGAGATTATCAAAAAGGAGGTCGAAAAGTATGCAGATTCTGTTCGGGTCGACAACATGGGAAACTTAATCGCCCTCAAAAAAGGCACCAGCAAGAACAAGAAGAAAGTCGCTTTGGTGGCGCATATGGACGAAATCGGGCTTCTCGTCAAAAGGGTCGAGAAGGGATTCATCGATTTCTCAAAATTCGGAGGGATTGATGACAGCACGCTTCTAGGGCAGAGAGTGACAATCCACGGCAAGGAAAAAATCCCGGGAATAATCTGCTCAAAATCCATATTCTTCCAAAAAAAGGAGGATAGAGAAAAGCCCGTAAAAAAAGAAGACCTCTTTATAGATATTGGCGCAATCGAAAAAAAGAAGAAAAAAGGGGAGAAAAAAGAGGATGAAGACAACAAAAAAACAGGTATCGAGAAAGGCACCCCAATCACGTTCAACTCACAGTTTATGAAACTTCGAGAGCACATCTACTGCGGAAAATCCCTTGACGACCGCCTTGGGGTATACTGCCTCATTGACGTGCTGAAGAGAATCAAAACCTGCAAGAATGATCTATATTGCGTCTTCTCCACCCAGGAGGAAGTCGGGCTGAAAGGCGCGCGCGTTGCGGCTTACGGGATTAACCCCGACCTCGCCATCTCAATAGATGTCATACCTTCAGGGGACATCCCGCCCGTATCCAAAAAAGAATCTGAAATCGCACTCGGAAAGGGGGTGGGAGTATCACTTTACGAGGCGGACGGAAGGGGAACCATCCTCCCGGAATCGGTCAAGAACTTCATGATGGCGCTTGTAAAGAAGCGCAAGATAGAATACCAGTTCGAGATTGCCGAAGGCGGGTTCACCGAAGCCGCCATAATGCAGCTTGTAAAAGAGGGTCTCTTGTGCTGCTCAATCGGCCCCCCTGTCCGAAACGCCCACACGCCAAACGAGATTTTCGACGAGCGCGACCTTGAAGCCACAATAAGGCTGACAGAGGAAATGGCCAAGAACTGGAAATAAGGCCAATTCGCAAATGGTTTGAACGGATACGCTTTACCGATTATATCGAGAATGCCAGAAAAACCGCCAGAACGTAAAACATCAGTGCTTTCAGGCATTTCTGCATTTTCGTGGCGTTTTTTAGGGAGGCTATGTATACGCATCCAATTGCCCCCAAAGCCGCGAAAATCAGGTAATTCGCCGGAAAAATCGCCTTAAAATAAGGCGCAAAAAGCGCGGCGGCGGCTACAAGAATCATCGCCCTTGCAAGCCGCATGGCCCTGCTTTTGCCAAAAACTATAGGCAGTGTCCTTGCCCCAGATTTTTTGTCGCCTTTCGCGTCTTCCACGTCCTTTAGGATTTCCCGGCCGTAGTTGGCGAAAAACGGTATCAGGGCGAGAATTAGCAAAGAGGACGATAAGATATCCAAAAAGCCGCCTTTTATGAGCACAGGTGCGATAAATACGGACACGGCAAGGTAGGTGTCCGCCAGATTACCCAAAATCGTCTTTTTGAGGCGCGCCGAGTAAACGTAGAGGACTATTGAGTTCACGGCCGCAAGGGCGAAAAAAGGCAGGGAGACTAAAAGCGCCGCTAAAAGGCCCGCGGCATTCAAAAGGGCGTACATCCGGAAAGCCGCCTTTCTTGAAAGCCGCCCTGAAGGAATCGGCCGCTTTGGGCGGTTTACTTTGTCGATTTCCGCGTCGAAATAATCATTTATTACATTCCCGGCGGCGCAAATTAGGAGAGTCGAAATGAGTGGTAGAAGCCAGAGGCCATAAGACAGGTCTAAAATCAAAAGCCCGACAACCATCCCGAATACCGTCAGAAGGCACACGCTTGGGCGGGTGACTTCAAGATGGGGGTTCATAATAATATAATATGCAGGAAGATTTTATCGGCCTATTCTCTTTTTGTAAATGCCATTTTCGCATTATTCAACCCTTCCACCCAACTTCATTTAGGCGCATCCTCCCATAATATATACCTATATCAAACTATTTAGTTACCAATATCTTAGTTTTTACAGTAAATCGGGTGGACTTTAGGCGATAAGGATTCTATTTCAAAAATTTCTTCGCCTCGTCGGCGAATTCGCCGAACTCAAGAATCGCAAGAGAAGAGCACGAAACAGGCAGTTTTGCCACCTTTCCAAGCTCGGCCTTCGAGGCAATCTCGAAGTACGCCACGCCTTTCTCCCTGCAGATTATGGGAATGTGCATTATAAGCTCTTTTGGGTCGACATCCTGCGCCACGATGACAATTTTCGCCTGGCCCTTCTCGGCGGCCTTCGTGACCTCGTTTATGCCCTTCGTGATTTTTCCGTTGCCGCTTCCGGCAACTTTCTCCACAAGGGCGCAAAGTGCTTTCATATCCGCATTTTCGTCTGCCATAAGAATGGTTAGAAAAATATTTAATAAGCTCTAAATGAAAAGAATTTAATAAAAAGAAAATGGGTTTATGGGTGTTTTTTCTGCCTTAAATTCTCTTTGAGTGCCCCTATTGTAAACCCCGTCACTGCCTGCGCCTCCCTCAAAGCGAGCATTCCCAGAAGTAATGTGGCATATCCTGCTGGATCCTCAGGAACACCCAAACTAGGCAGATTTGCAAGAGCCTGAGCATATGCTTCATTAAAATATGCGGGGACGCCAATAACCAACGAGTCAATCGCACCCATAGTCGGCGCTATCGGGAAAATGTTGAGCCCTTGCCCAAGCATCCATTCATTATCCATATGCCTCTTTCTCATTCCGAAATTTCTGCCGCATCCCTCACCTATATCATAAGGAAGACCCACATAAATTCGGGCGGCATTCCCAATCTTGTGTCCAACGCCCTCTAAGGGCTTATACACCTCACCAACTTTTTCTCCAATATTCATTTTTATCACCTAATTATAATATACCTTAAAACTATAAATACTTTTCTTGACTGCAAATATACAATCTTTAATTATACTGCCTGAAATAAAAAAGCCAAAATTACCTTGCGCCTTCAGCCTCCCTCTCGTTTCTCTGCCGCTCCTGGATTGCAAAGCTCTCCGCCGAATTCTTGTAAGCGGCCAAAATCTCCGCCGAAAGGGTCTGGACAATCGGCTTTTTGCCCGAAAACGACTTCTGGTAGGCCCCCTGCACGAACCGCCTTATGACAAGGTCGAGGCGCTTTCTTGGGGCGCAAATCGCGGGCTTTCTTGCCACAATTCCTCCCATCTGCTGGGAAATCGTAAGCTCGTAGGGCGCAGAGTTCTCGATTGCCTTTACGAAAGCCTCAACGGGGTTTGCCTTGGTCTTCTCGGCGATAACGTCGAACGTGTCCTCTACAATGGAATATACCGTAGCGTATTTGCCCGTGCACTGGCCTGAAGTTGTCCTGTGCTTTTTTCCCTTGTGGCCCGGAACCATTAAATGAGTAATCAAAAGCTCCACGACGTTCTTGTCGCCGCCGGCCCTTCCGCAGCTTCTCGGGATAACTCTCGGCTTTAGATTGATATAGCTCTTGAGGCCGAGGTCGGTGACTTCGGCGTCGTAGCCCCACTTGCCAAAAAGCTTCGCGTCCATAACATCCAATAAAATTTAAATTAAGCGTCCGGGAGCATGTTGCCCTATATTTCCGAGCGGGGCTAATTATGTGGTCTCCAAAAAAGAGCGAAATCCGACTTGAGTTTCGGAGAAAAATGACCCACATGACCGTCGGGGCGCTGATGCTTGCCCTCGTGTGGGCTTTTGAGCCGGTTTTTGGCAAAATGGTCATTCTGCCGCTTCTTTTCGGGGTTTTTCTGCTGCTCGCCGTGCAGCTTTTTGGGGACTGTCCGATAAACCGGTTTCTTGTCGGGAAGTTCGAGCGCAAAAAGGACGCAAAAATCAAGTACCAGGGCGCGATTCTCTATGGTGTGGGAATATCTGTCCCGCTCCTCCTGCTTGAAATCGGGCCGGCGGCGGCGATAATCGCGATCCTGACTTTTGGCGACACCGCCTCGACCCTTATCGGGAAGCTTTACGGAAGGCACAAAGTCGGAAAAAAGAGCCTTGAGGGGTTTTTCGCGTTCGTTCTTGTGTCGGTCCCGGCCTCCTGGATTTTTTTACAAAGCCTGCCCCTTGCGGCAGGGCTTTCACTCGCGGGGGCAATTATCGAGTTTTTCACCCCAATAGACGACAATCTCGCGATTCCGGGGGTTTTGACCGCCATTGTCCTTTTAATCTAAAAAGCGGCCGGAAAAATCCGCCGAGTGCTTAATTTATTTTTTGGATAGGGTGTTTATGGCCGGAAAAGTCAAGGCGGCGGAGAACCCGATGAGGGAAATAAAAGTCGAGAAAGTCACGGTAAACATAGGAATCGGAGAGCCGGGGGACAGGCTTGAGCAGGCAAAGACGATTCTTGAGAGGCTCACAGGAAAGACTCCCGTGTACCGAAAGACCGACAGGAGGACGACTTTCGGAGTCGCCAAGGGAAGAAATATCGGGGTGATGATCACGTTGCGGGACAACGAAGCAACAGAACTTTTAAGGCGCCTAGTCAAGGCAAAAGAGGGAAAAGTCCCCAAAAAGAGCTTTTCGGGCAGGAACTTCGCGTTCGGCATACCGGAATACCTCGACATCCCGAAGATGGAATACGACCCGAAAATCGGCCTGATGGGAATGGATATCTGCGTCACCCTCAAGAGGCCGGGGATAAAGAAGGGCATTAAAATCGGAAAGCGCCACCAGATAACTTCTGACGAGGCGCGGGAGTTTATCTCAAAGACTTTTGAGGTCGGTTTGGAATAAGCCCCGTCGAGTCTTATAAAGTTACCTGCAACGGAACCGACACAAAGCGCAAATAGGCCCCCTAAGTCTATAATAAAAACGAGATAATTTATGCTCGAATCCTGGATAAGGAGATCATACTCTTTTTACGGCGACGTTGC
>JBNGEE010000059.1:0-4994 GCA_049975565.1 Candidatus Aenigmatarchaeota archaeon | reverse complement strand
CGGCGTGAGCGATAACTGGTGTAACCCGGGGAGCGGCGCGTGCGCCCAAGGCTCATGGTATGCAGACCACTGCGCTGACGGTATTCGTGACTGTGATGAAGAAGGGGTTGATTGCGGCGGAAGTGATTGTAATTCCTGCAGACCTATGCCGGGATGGTGCTATAGAAAGCCGATTACGATAAACAACGGCGGCGGGCTTTTGACAAGCTATGCTATAAAGATGAATGTCGCATATGTCCCCGGAAAAATGAAGGCCGACTTCTCTGATATAAGGTTCACCTTGGCTGACGGGGTTACCCCGATTTCGCACTGGAGAGAATCCTATGTTGCAAGCTCTTCTGCGGTTTTCTGGGTTAAGGTAAACTCAATACCTGCCGGAGGCTCGACAATTTATATGTATTATGGAAATAGCGCTGCAAGTTCAGCCAGCAATGGGGATAATACCTTCCTATTTTTTGATGATTTTGCGGGAACTGCTTTGAACACTAATAAGTGGACTGCCCACACCTCAGGAGGAGGCACAATAACAGTAAACAATGGCATTACGCTTAATAACCCTAATTTAAATTCAGATGCGGCTTTTATATCTATGAGGAACGCAGGGTCACACTGTGTTGTAAGGGGCGCAAACATAATAGAATTTTATGGCCGGCTTATCCCTAACCCAAATAGTGGGTTCGGTTTTGCCCTTTTTGTTGCCGATTATACCTACGGAGATAAATATATCTCGATATCCCAATTTAGCGTCAGCAATACTATGAGGATAACAAATCAAAGAGCCTCATATTATTACAGATCAAGCACCCTAAGCAGCTTTACCTCTGATATGGCCCGCTGGAAATTTTATGGGGATGGTTCATCTACCCACGTTTATATTAATTCCAATCATCAATCTTATTCCTCTATCTACCCTACCGATATGGTTTGCCAGACCCAAATAAGTGTGGGGCCGAGAACAAGCGGAGGGAGAAATCCGAGACAGGTTTATCTATCCTGGTTTGTAATCAGAAAATTTTCAAATCCAGAGCCTACAACAACCACCGGCGCCGAAGAGAATCTTTGCTAGACTTACAGTTCTATGCTGAATAAGCTTTTGAAATTACTCCGGAACCTGCCCCTGAACCCTCAACTCCCCCTCCCCAAACTCAACGGCCTTCGCCCGGGAGATCATTTTCACGTCCCGCTCCAGGAGTTTTAGTTTCTCAAGTTCGTCTTTTGGCAGAGTAATTTCAAGCTTTTCAACTTCCTTGCCAAGCGACAACTGGTTTGAGATTTTCCATTTCCTAACCTCACTTATGACCTTTTTGAGAATTTCGCAGGTTTCGATTGAGTGCTCGTCAATCACGTATTCTTCAGGGAAATCCTCGAGGTGTATGCTTTCCTTTCCTTCGACTTTTGCGAAAAGCTCGCCATAAAGTGTGTCGGTAGCATAAGGGAAGTATGGTGCAAACATTCGGCAAAGGTCAAAAAGGCACTTATAGAGCATCGCTTTTGCCCCTTCCGCATCAATCTCCTGATAAATCCTGTACTTAACAAATTCCATATAATAGTCGCAGAATTCCCCTACAAAGAACTGCTCGGTCTCCTGCATAGCCTTTGAAATCTCGCAGTTGTCCAAATAATCTTTTGCCTTTTTCGCGGTTTCGCTCAAGCGGCTCAAAATCCACTTATCAACAACAGTCATTTTTGGATTATCGATTTTCTCCATAAACTCTGAGCAGAATCTTGCCGAGTTCCAGAGCTTTGTAAGAAGGTACTCACCCCTCTTTATCTGGTCCTCGGAGAAAATTATGTTTGAGCCCGGTGTCGCAAGATACGTCCAGTATCTTATGGCGTCGACCGGGTACTTTTCGACAAGCCCGCGGGCTGTGACGAAGTTTCCAAGCGACTTTGACATCTTCTTTCCCCCGGCGCCCTGCACCATCCCGTTTATGAGGCAGTTTTCGTATGGCCTCTTTCCAAGCCACATGAGGTGTCGAAGCATCAGGTAATAATCCCAGGTTCGGATTATGTCGCTGCCGTTCGGCTGGAGGTCCGCCGGGTAGTTGTCCTCGAACTTTCCCTTAAGCCCGCAGATGTATGCTATCGTAATAGACGAGTCCATCCATGTGTCGAGGGTGTTTACTTCCCCGATAAGCTTTCCGCCACACTTGCAGATTCTCTCTTTAGTGTCGGTTGCCGGGTCTACCGGAAGTTCTTTTTCATCGGGCAAAAAAACCTCTTTGCACTTCTCGCAGTACCAGACAGGAATCGGGGTTCCGTAAACCTTCTTTCTTGAAATGCACCAGTCCCAGTTCATATTGTTTGTCCAGTCGATTTGCCTGTGCTTCATGTAGTCGGGAATCCAGTTTACGTTCTTTGTCTCCTCGACCACTTTTTCCCTGAACTTTGTGGCGGCGACAAACCACTGCTCGCGCCTGAGAATCTCGATTGGCTTATGGCACCTCCAGCAGTTTCCGACGTTTTGGGTGAGCGGCTCGGACTTTACGAGAAGCCCTTCTTTTTTGAGGTCCTCTGTAATTTTTTTCTTTGCTTCATCGCAGGTCATTCCGACATAAGGCCCGACCGTCATTTTTCCCTCCTCGTCGATGCTCTCGATTACCGGGAGGTTGTTTGACAAAATCCAGTCCACGTCCTGGCGGTCGCCAAACGAGCATATCATTACGACACCCGTGCCAAATGTTGGGTCAACTTCCTTTGAGCCGAGAATTTCGACCGCCCTCCCAAAGATTGGCACCTTTATCTTCTTTCCGATAAGCTCCGGCTTGTCCTCGGGGTTCACGGCAACCGCGACGCAGCTTGCCATGAGCTCCGGCCTTGTGGTCGCGATTTCCACTTTTTCGCCGCCCTCGAGCTCGAAGAGGACATAGTTAAGTGTCGTCTGCCGCTCCGAGTACTCGACCTCGGCATCAGAGATTGCGGTATTGCAGGTTGTGCAGAAATTTACCGGGTGCTTTGCCCGGTAAATCATCCCCTTTCTGAAAAGGTCGATAAATGATTTCTGTACAAGTTTCATGTACTTCGTGTCGGATGTGCGAAATTCGCTCGACCAGTCGATTGACGAGCCAAGCGCCACAATCATTTCCCTCATGCTTTTGATGTGCTTATCTGACCAGTCCTCGCACATTCTAATCCACTCGCCTCTCCTGAATTCATGACACTTCTTTCCGGTCGCAACCTCCACCTTTACTTCGGTCGGCATCCCGTGCACGTCCCAGCCCTGAGGAAAGAAAACGTCAAACCCTACCATTCTCTTGAACCGCGCGATAACGTCCATCCATGTCCAGTTCAGCGCGTTTCCGAGGTGAAGGTCGCCCGAGGGGTAAGGAGGGGGGGTGTCGATAATATACTTTTTCTTTTTGCCGTCGGCCCTGAATGTTGAAATCCCTAGGGCGTCCCATTTTTGGAGCAAATCCTTATTCTCAGAGTACCTCTTTTCCATAAGTAGGTAGGACTTTCAATTTATTAAGGGGTTCTGCCCGGTCGGTATATTACTTGCTCATGTATTCCTCCCGGTACATCCTTATCATCAAAAGCAGGTATGACAGCAAAAGCGGCCCTATGATGACGCCCAAAAGCCCGAATATCGGTATTCCCATAAAAACGCCGAGGAGCGATATCAGGGGATGGATGTTCCCGATTTTCTTCTGCAGGACGGGCCTTATGAAGTTGTCGATTGTGCTGATAAACAGGCCCCAGAGGAGAAATGCTATTCCCGCCAGCGGGCTTTGCTGGAAAAAGAGATAAACCGCTGTTGGAATCCATATTATAGGAGTCCCGATAACCGGGAGAAACGAGAGTATAGCGCCGGCAAACCCCCAGACAAGTGCGCCCCCTATTCCGAACATGTAAAACCCGATGCCGAGAAGGGCGCCCTGTAGAATAGCTATAATCCCGCTCACGGCGACTGTCGTGTAGGTGATGTTCTTGAACTCCTTCATAAGCCGGCGGGTGTTTTCGCAGTTGAACGGGCTGAAATTGCACGCCCTCTCCCGAAACTTGTCCTCTCCCGTGAAGAGGTAATACAGCAAAAAGTACATTAGCACAATATTTATCAGGCCGGCCCCGACGCTGAAGGCCGTGCTAAAAAACATCGTGCTAAGCGATGCCCCGAACTTTGCGAGTTCCTGGCTGAAGGAAGCGCTTATCTGAAGCCCGGGCACAATATTGTCAATCTCCTGGATATATCCGAGGATCTGGACCTTGTCTTTCGCAATCTCCGTGAGTTCTCCGTAAACCGCGCCGAAAAGGAGAAAGAGGGGAACCAATACGATAATAATGGAAAGGATTATCACGGTAATCGCTGCGAGAGGCGCGCTTAAGCGAGCCTTTAGCAGGGCCTTGTAAAAGGGGCGAAAAAGGCTGTAGAAAATAATCGCGCCGAAAAAGGCGGTGGTGTAGGGCAGCATCGCGTAGACGAGAAACAGGATGAGGGCGGCGAGGGTTACGCTTGCAAAGGCCATCTTCAGTCTGCGGTCGTCCATAATTATGCGGATATTTCTTGAATATATTTAAGTTTCCGGGTCCCTGACAGGTCCGATATAGGACACCAAAGGAAATTGTGCGGGAGAAGGGATTCTTTACCCTCGCAGCGACTAACGCACAGGATTTCTTAGGAGCGATTTTTTGACTTCATCGCCCTTTCGGGCTCGCAACTTAATCACTTAAGTCCTGCTCCTTAAACCGGCAATTTACGCCCTTTTGGGGCGAAAAGCAATTGCGTTGGCCAGACTCGGACACTCCCGCAATATAATTTGGATTAAAAAAAGTAGTCCCGTTTAACACCTGCGGCTCTGCTATGCTGCGGCCAGATTTATCTATGTTTCCCTACTTTTTCCCCTTGTTTTTTGCCTTTCTTTTGATAGCAGCAGCTTTTCCCGTTCTTTTTGCCGCCTTATTCTTCGGGGAAGCGTTGTCGGCCACACCACCGCTTTTGCCTTCTTCCTTTTCCCTCAAAACCAAAACCCAAATCGCCGCCAGAAATACCAGAAGGA
>JBNGEE010000058.1:0-5157 GCA_049975565.1 Candidatus Aenigmatarchaeota archaeon | reverse complement strand
ATGCAGATATGATATCACAGAAACAAGGTGGACTGACACCGGAAACACGAAGCCCGCAAATGACACTCAAGTCCCGGTTGTAGACAACCTGCAATTTACCATTTCGGCGGACAAAGATTATTTTAACGTTACGGCTTCTGCCGAGGACAACTGCTCGAACATAACCTCCGCAGAATACTTCCTTGGACTTGATACCTGCGGCGGGGCGGGAAACGGAACCGAAATGGCCGCCGCTGACGGGGCCTTTGACGAAAAGATTGAGGAAATTATTGCGGCAGACATAGAGAACACTTACGAGGCACCGATAAAGTTTTGCGTCCAGGCGAAGGACAGTTCCGACAACTGGGGGAACTGCGCCTGCATAACCTTAACCTTTGAGGACGACTCGAACCCGCCTTATATTTCAGGCACACCTGAGCTTAACGAAGTGGCAAACCCCAAAGAGCTTCTGGTATGCGGCACAAACCCTGTTCTTACCGCTACAATATGCGACGCGCAAACAGAAATCCAGGCGGGAGAATACTTCCTGAACCTTTTTGTCCCTCTTTCTGAAGTGCCAGAGCCTTACACGGGATATTATATGGAGCTTACAGACAAATGGACACCTTCTGGGGAATACTGCGCCAGCCTTGAGGCTGAAATAGATCTGTCCTTGCTTGAGGAAGGCACGCACTACATCAACCAGATAAGGGGCTTCGATGGCGGCGAAAACTGGGTTGATATAAGCACCCAGAACCTAAATTATTCGTTCGTGAAGGACACTCTTGCGCCGGTTACAATAATGAATATTTCGCCTTACGGGGGGGAATCCTTCGAGTGCGAATGCACCGGAGCAAAGTGCCAGAACTTCACCGGGGAATGTTACTATGTCCATAACGGCACGAACGTAACCCTCACCGCATCCGACCAGGACTTACAGGGGACCGGGGAGTTTGCGGGGGGTGTGAGAATCCATTATCGGCTTCTTGTGCTCGATGAAGACGGCATCACATGGTACGAAGCAGAGCAAGGATTAAGCGATGCCGGTCAGCCCGTTGAACTCACCCTCAGGAATGAAACATATCACTTGGAATACTGGGCGGAAGACCTTTGCGGTTGGCAGGAGGAACGCCAGCACAAGGTGTTTATGGCGGGAGAGATTTTGCCGCTCCACCAGTTCTACGGCTACATTTACAAAAACGGGGTCCGGGTCACGGCCCAGACCGATGTTACGGTAATGTTTGGGAGCCAGACCCTAAACGCAACAAAGCTTGACAAGGGCGAATATGATTACAGGCTCTACATAGCCGACGAGGAGGGAGTTCTCAACGGCACGCTCAGTTTCTACGCGCTTGGAAAGAAGGGCGCCGAGCATAACTTTACTGCCGGAGAAGCCACAAGGCTCGACCTCCAGATAGTCATCCCGGGTTATTGCGGCGACGGCGTCTGCAATAACGGCGAGACCTGCTCGAGCTGCCCTGAGGACTGCGGAGCGTGCTTCACAGGCGGTGGCGGGGGCTCCAGCTCAAGGACTACGAGAATAACAACCCTTGCCACGAACGA
Source organism: Candidatus Aenigmatarchaeota archaeon (assembly GCA_049975565.1). Classification (GTDB taxonomy): domain Archaea; phylum Aenigmatarchaeota; class Aenigmatarchaeia; order QMZS01; family QMZS01; genus JAFGCN01. The sequence continues at coordinate 3,615 of JBNGEE010000058.1, read as the reverse complement.
AACCAACGAAACTGAAGAGGAAGGGGGAGGTGGGGATATCATTACCACTACAAACGAAACCGTACTCGGAAACTGCACACCCAAGTGGTTTTGCGGCGACTGGAAAAAGTGCGAAAACGAAACCCAGACGAGAAACTGCATCGACCTCAACAAGTGCGGCACAGACCTCGACAAGCCCGAGCTTGCGAGGGAATGCACGATAGAAATCCTTGGGAACGAGACCAATGTCAGCACCTGCGGCGACGGGGTCTGCAACATCGGCGAGAACTGCGAATCCTGCCTGTCGGACTGCGGCGAGTGCAGATCGCTTGTGGAGAGATTCAAAGAGCCATTTTCAGGGATTACGGGGAGGTTTACAAATGTATCGAGGACTTCCTTATATTGGGGCTCCCTCATAGTGCTTTTAGCCATACTTGCCTACATTCTCTACAAAGGTGGCTATTTTGCAGGCAAGAAGAAATAAGAAAAGCCCCGGTACTTTGGATTAACAATAACTGATTTTTTGCGTGTTAATTTATGCCTCCGTGGTGTAAAAAGACCCGTTGTCGGGAAAACATAATATTCCGGCAACGGGGCTTACAAGGATAACATGCCACCCTGCGGATGAAGCTTTTCTTTCCCAAAAGAAAAGCCTCAACGCAAAAGAAAGGGAGATTCCTCGTTGCTGCGCAACGAGTTATACCCAAACTTTGCGCGGGTGGATAGGTGGTGACTCTGGGTTCAAATGAGCCCTTTTCTTTCGAAAAGAAAAGCGCTCAAGCGGAAAAGAAATATTTCCTGCTTCGCAGGGATATTACCGCTTACTCTGAAAATCCCAGCGGAGGCATATTATCACTCTCCCAAATTAAAATCGCTGTAATCTACAAGCATGTACTTATCCCCTTTCTTGACCAGATGCCCCTCGTTTACCATCTGGATGAATAACTGCCCCGCTTTTTTGTGGGTCCAGCCTGTCGCCTCCCGCACTGCTTCTGCGATTCCCTCGTCGGTCTTGTCCTCGGCCATCACGATTTTTGCGACAATCCTCGGGTTGATTGCGTCAGTCGTTGCCTCCCTGATTTTCGCCTCCTTCGAGAGGTTGAGCGTGATTTCATCGAGGTTTTGCCCGATGATTTCCCTTAGCATCGTCAGGGCATCGCCGCTCTCAAGCCCCACGGCGTTCGAGAGAGAAAGGGTGCGCCCGACAAGAAGGGGCATTTTCTCCGGGTCGATGGCGGTGCCGTAGACTATCCTTTTTTCGGCGGGGGTTTTTGCGTAGCCCTCGAGAGTCTTTGTGGCGCATTTTATCCCGCGCCTCCAGAGCCCGTCATTGACATAGTCTTTTGGGCGGATGCTATACATCAGCAGGCTGTAGCGCAGGTCGAGGTTTTTTCCCAGGTCCCGGTAAGAGCTTTTGCAGAAAATCTCGTCGTCAGAGTAGTATTTGATTTCGGAGGCCTTTAGGATTTTCACCTCCTTTTCGCTGCAGGGGTTGAGCCACGAGACGCTGTGCGCGCGGCCCCGCAGTTTTTTTCGGTATTCGCCTATCAGGCGCATATCGTTTTCCCCGATGAGGTTTAGGATTCCGAAGTGGCTGAAGGGCACCCCGAGGCGGTTGTTGTTTAGCGTTTGGTGGAGGCTTTGGAGAGCCTCGAGAACCGAGCTCTTCTCTTTCGGGTCGGCAAACTGCGTCACCCCAAACCCGTCCGAGATATTAGAGCAGAAATCGCATCCGATGTAGGGGAAAGTGAGAGCCCGAAAAACGTGCTTTCCCTCGCTGACAGACATATGGGAATAGCCCGACAATTGCTTAAGGATTTCTGCAAACGAAATGGACGGCTTTTCGAGCTCTATTCCTTCCGCCTTGAGGTAAGTCGGGCGGTAGCTTTCGAGGTAGAAAGACGTGTCCGATATTCTTTTCAGCCGGCACTCGAAAGGGAGGAAGAAATCCCTTACCTTATACGGCTCGGCAAAGACCGTGATTCCTGTCTGTATCTGGGAGGTTTCGGCGAAAATGGAATATCTCGAAAGCTCGTCGGTTTCGATACCCTCCTTTTGGAGCGCCTTTTTCTCGTGGAGGGTTATTTTTTGCTTTGATGGCTTGAGGTAGCCGATGACAGTTACCCTGCTTTTTGAGAGGTCGTAGAGCTCGCGCACTGCCCTTTCGTAAATCCTCCGTATAAGCCCGATTTTTTGGGTCGTGAGATATTCCTTGTGAGGAATAACGGGTATGTCATAGCGCTCCCGCTCCCCGATTATCGAGATAATGTCTTTGTCCATAGTTAGATTTGACAGATAGTTATAATTTGGCAAATTGGCGGGTGTTCTCAAAGACCCCGATTAGGCGGAAGGGGCATTTGCCGCCCCACCATTCTCTATCGCTTCCTTTATCGCTTCCATATCACGGACCGATATGTCGATATCTTCGAAAATCACCTCCTGCTTCACGTCGAGCTTTTGCTGGGTCGCAAGGTGGAGCATCGCCACGAAGTACTTTGCGGAGTCGAGCCGCTCTTTTCCGTGCGTCAGCGTGAAAAATGTGGTTTTCCTTATCCTTTGCAGCTCTACATAGATCCTTCCGATGTAGTCGTCGACATCCATCTCGATTATCTTTCGTATATCCTCAATTTTCTTCGCCCTAGTGATCTGGATTTCCTCCTTTGTTTTTGTCCCCTGGAGTACCTTGTTGAGTGCCATCGTGAGCTCCTCGAAGGTGATGTTTCGCACAGGCAGGCGCTTTAGGGGCATCTCGAGGTTTTCGATCCCTTCAATGTCGAGGGTTTCGGGGACTTTTTCTGTCACCTCCATTTCAATCAGGCTTTCTGACTTAAGCCTCAGAATGATTGCGGAAATCAGGATAAACCTCGCGGGAATCCTGAAGTTTATCGTCCGCATCTCGGAGAGGTATTTTATCATCGCGTCGGAGAGCGCCATAAGGTCTATGCCCATGAGGTCGAGGTTTTCCTCGACGACAATTTCCTTTAGCACCGACTCCCAGTCCGAGCCGTTTATTATCAGCTCAAGAATCTTATCCATAAATGTATACAATCTATTTTTATGGAATTGCTCGAATGCCTCAACTTCCTGAAAAAGAACGGAATCGACGTGGCAAAAACCCATCCTCTGGAGGGCAGGCTTGTTCACTTCCCGGCCGTCCTCAAGGCAAACACGCTCGAGCACAAGACCGAAAAGGGGCTCGTAAAAGTCGCCCACTGTGAGAAATATTTTGACAAGGCCTTAAAGGAACTCTCAGGGAATGGCCCGCTTCTCGCCCAGGAGATGGTTTCTGGAATTGAGCTGATTTTGGGAATACAAAGCGACGAGACGTTTGGAAAAGTAGTAATGGCAGGCACCGGCGGGGTTTTTACGGAAATCCTAAAAGATGTGGCTTTCAGGGCGGTTCCGCTGACAAAGTCCGACGCAGAGGATATGGTGCGCGAGCTTAAGATATACGAAGTTCTGAAGGGCTACCGGGGAAAGACATATAATATCGACGCCCTCGTCGGGGCGATTATGTGCCTCTCGAAAATCGCCGAAAAAAGTGATATAAAAAGCCTTGATATTAACCCTTTTATTTTGAATGACAAGCGGGGGGTTGCTGTGGATTGCAGGATTTTTTAGAATATAGCCCCGCGC
>JBNGEE010000057.1:0-5178 GCA_049975565.1 Candidatus Aenigmatarchaeota archaeon | reverse complement strand
GATTTATGTCAGGCTCTCGAAGTCGGACGTGCAGGAGATGAGGGAAGTGCTCAAGCGCGAAACGAGGAAAATCATAAAGGATCTCTCCGAGCCGAAACTCAAAATCATAGAGGTGATGGAAAGCTACCTCGATGACTACATCGACGGGCTCTCGAAGAAGGATACATTCAGGCTCTATCTCGCCTACCTCGAAGTCAAAGAAGCCATAGGGTTTGCGCAGGAGAAATACATGAAGCTCAGCTATCTGACAAAGATGTACCAGAACTACAGGAAGAGCGGCTGGTCGCTCAAGCAGGCCCCTTCGGTAAAAAAGGCGGTGAAAAAAATCCGGACCTCAAAGCCCGTAAAGAAAGCCGTGAAAAAAGTCGTGCAGGCAAAGAAAAAGGCCGTGGCAAAAAGGAAGTCCTCCGCAAAAAAGGGCAAAAAAACGGTGGCGCTCAGGATAAACGCCAAAAGAAAGGCAACCCCAAAGCCAAAGAAAAAGGCGCCGGCAAAAAAGAAAGCGGGCAGGAAAAAAAGGTAAACGATTGATTTTTTGTTTTATATCTGCATTGTAAAGTTCTGAATGCACAAAATATCCTCCAAGGATGCTTATGAAAAAAGCTCGCGGAAAAGCAGCCCTAATTGGGCTTTAAGTCATCCTTCACAATCTCCCCGGGAGAGGTCCTTGCGCCGGGCCAGATTTTCCTTCCGGGGTAAATCATCGTGTTTATCCCCGTCTTTACGTTGTCGCCGATTATCGCGCCAAGCTTTCTCCTACCTGTTTCAACGAGGCGGCCATTTACCATTGACTTCATGTTTTTTCCGTCGTGGCGCAGGTTTGCGACAATAGTTCCCGCGCCTAGGTTCGAGCCGCCTCCTACCACGCTGTCGCCAACATAACTCAGGTGCGGCACAGCGGTCCTGTCAAATATTATCGTGTTCTTAATCTCTACCGCCTGGCCTATATGGCAGTTGTCGCCGATGGATGTCGCTCCTCTAAGAAAGCAATTAGGTCCAATGCGGCAGTTTTTGCCGATAACTACATTGCTCTCGATGTAGCTTCCGCTTTTGACAATTGTCCCTTCCCCGATTACGACATTCTCCTTTATAATGCAACCCTCCTCGACAATCTCTTTTATTCTTTCGTCCTTCTCAAGCACCTTGCACACGGGCTTTGACGCCCGCTCTATCAAAAATGCGTTTGCGTCAAGGAGGTCCCAAGGGTATCCGATGGGGAACCAGTTTTTGGCAACCGCATATTTCAGCCCTCCAAAATCAAGTAGTTTCAGGTAATCGACCAGCTCGAACTCCCCGCGCTCGGATTTCCTTATCTTGCGCTCGAGGATATTTCTTTTGAGGCAGTAAACGCCCATATTCGCGAGGTTTGACTTTGGCTCTTTTGGCTTTTCCACAATTTTTTCGACGAAGCCGTCCCTCACTTCCACAATCCCAAACCTTTCCGGGTGCTCTGTTTCCTTGAGGAGCATCGATGGGCAGTTTCCGATTAGCAACTTTATGTCCTCGCCAAAGTAAATGTCGTCCCCGTTCATCGCGATGAACTCGTCGTCCAGAAAATCAATGGCGGACTTTACGGCGTGGCCCGTCCCAAGCGTTTCCTTCTGAGTCACGTAGTTTATCTTAATCCCTTTGTACTCGTCGCCGATCTTTTCGGTTATCTGCTCCTTTAGATAGTTCACGACGATTATCGCCTGGTCGGCGATGCCCACAATCTGGTCGAGGTTGTGCTCAAGAATTGTTTTGTTTGCGACCTTCAGGAGAGGTTTTGGTCGGGTGAGGGTTAGTGGTTGGAGCCGCGTGCCCTTTCCTGCCGCAAGAATTACTGCCTGCATATTCCCACCTCCCGTTTTATCTCGGCATCGAGAATTTCGGAAAAGTCCCTTTTCAGTTCGGCCAGCCTTTCGGGAGTCCTGGCTTCAATTGTGAGCCTGATAATCGGGCCTGTGTTTGACGCCCTTGCAAGTATCCAGCCGTCTTCGAAATCGACCCTTATCCCGTCAAGCTTATTTACCAGAGGATATTTTTGGGAAAATTCTTTCTGGAGCCGTTCAATTATTTTGAATTTTGACTCGTCCGTGCACTCGAACCTAACCCTTTCTCTCGGGTACGACTTAACCTTGGCCGCAAAATGCGACAATGGCTTGTCTTTGCCGGACAGGAATTCAAGGACCTTGAGTGCGGCCACTGTCGCGTCATCGAAAGGGAAGTATTTGGGTATGACTATGTGCTTTGACGCCTCCATTCCGTAAACCGCCTTGTTGTCAAGGACAGCCCTCATCATAAAGGTGTGCCCAACCGGGATATGGATAACCTTTCCGCCAAGAGACTCCACCGCCTCTTCAAACATCATCGAGGTTTCTACATTGGCGATTACGGAATCTCCTTTTTTTATGATATCCCCCCCGAGAATAACGCTTGTGGCTTCCGTAGACAGGATGTTCCCTTTTTCGTCGACAAAACCCACTCGGTCGCCGTCCCCGTCAAGGGCGATTCCGAGGTCGGCTTTTTTAGCCAAAACAACTTCTTTGAGTTGGGTCAGGTTCCCGTCCTCTATATCCGAGCCCCTACCCGAAAAGTTGGGGTCAATCTCGCAGAAAAGCGGGACTACCTCTAGGCATCCAAAAGAGCGCAAAAGCCCGGGCACGACAAGAGAGGTGCATCCGTTTCCGCAGTCAATGACGACTTTGAGCTTCCGGGTTATCGAAAATTTGTCTTTAATGTGGTCGACATATTCGGCATCCATGCTCTTCTTGGTAACCTGCCCCCGTTTAGCAGCGGGTTTTTCGAAGTCCTCTTCAAGGCAGAGCCTCCCTATCTCCAGATTGTCCTTTTCGAAAAATCCCACGTTGTCATTATCGTAAAACTTTATCCCGTTCCACTCGGGGGGCTTGTGCGACGCTGTTACAAAAGAAGTTACTCCCGCCTTCGCACTCCAGCCCGAAAACATCGCGACCCCGAATGAAGTCGCGCCCACGTTCATGACATCGATCCCCATCGAGGTTATGCCCACGATAAACGAGTCAAGCAGTGATTCGCTCGATGCCCTTGTGTCTCTCCCGAGGACAATCCGGTCCCCCATCTTCCGGCGTATCATCATCGTGCCCACAGCCATGCCAATCTTTTGCATCACCCCTTCGGTCAAATTTTTGCCGTAGATTCCCCTTATGTCATAGGCGCGAAAAATGTTTTTGTCAATCTCCATAATCATAAAACGACATACTTATTTTACGGTAACGCTCTTGGCGAGGTTCCTCGGCTTATCCGGGTTGTTCCCCCTCGCGACGGCGGCATAATAAGCGAGCATCTGTAAAGGGATTACCGCAACCATGGGGTAGAAGACTTCCTTTACTGCGGGTATCGGTATCCAGACATCGAACATGCTCTTCTTCACGTCGGAAACCCCGATTATAAAAGCCCCTCTTGCCTTTGCCTCGTTGGCGTTGTTCAAGGTTTCCTCAAATGTGTAGTCCTTCGGGGCTATGGCAACTACCGGCGTGCCTTTCGATATCAGGGATAGCGTGCCGTGCTTGAGCTCCCCGGCGGGCATCCCTTCCGCATGCTGGTAGGAAAGCTCCTTGAGTTTTAGCGCCCCTTCGGAGGCTATGGCGAAGTCAATCCCGCGCCCGAGATAATACAAATCGTCCTTATCCTTAATCTTATTTGCCAAATCTTCTATCGTGTCATTGAGGTCGCACACCATACGGCCCACTTTGGATGCTATGTCCTCAAGCTCGGACTTTGCGTCATAAGACCGGGTTATCGTGGCAAAAGCAATCCTGTAGAGCACGGCGAGCTGGCCGGTAAACGCCTTTGTTGAAGCAACCGCAATTTCCGGACCGCATTTGATGTCAAAAACTCGGTCAGAAATCCGGGCAAGAGAAGAAGTGGGGACATTTGTTATTGAGACGAGTTTTGTTCCCTTTTCCTTCGCCTTCATAACCCCCTCAAGGACATCAGCAGTCTCTCCCGACTGGGAAACCGCAATAACTACCGTATTGCTGTCCACAGCGTCTAGAAAATACTGGAACTCGTGCGCCATTATGACCTCGGAGAATTTCTTCGCAACTTTTGAAAAAAGGTAGCGCCCGACAATAGCCGCATATCTTGCAGTACCGCACGCAACAAAGACAACATTTTTTGCCCTTAAAATGTCCATGGCGGTCTCAATTAGTATTCCCTCGTCCTGGTCTGCCGCTTTTCTTATTGTGTCCTGCTGCTCGAGAATCTCCTTTAGCATGTGGTGGCCTTCAAGCGGGCCCAATGATTCGCAAACACTCACTTTTTCGGGCTTCTTTTTCACCATTTTTCCGGTCTGGGTATTGTATATGCTAATTCCCATACTCAACCACCAAACCCCGCCTACATAGGGCTTCTTGCAATTTCTCGACCTCTTCAGGCTGGAGGTTATAGTCAATATCTATCGGCCAGCCAAACCCCTCCGGAGGCGGGTATGTGAATCGGATATAGCCTAACCCTATATATCCAACCAGATTACCTGTACCCGGAACGCCCAAAAAATACCTGTCTCTTAATACGGATTTCCCGATTTCCCTTAGCTCTGACGCTGTAACCTCCCCCTTAACGCTGAGGTGGGGCATATTAGTTTAAGACAACCATCTCGTCGTCGTCCACATAAATCACGTCATTTGTCTCGTCGGAAAACGCCATCGGGTCGCTCCCTATAAAATACTCCTCGCCCTTCTCACCTACGACCAGGGGGGAGCCTTTTTTTATACCGACAATCCCGTTGAAGTTCTTGTGCATCGCCACAATCGCGTTTCTGCCTTCAAGACGCAAAAAGGCCTTTCTGACGGCCTCCGGAAAATCCTTTGCACCCTCCATCTCGCCTGAAATCAGGTGAGCTATGACTTCCGTATCTGTCTGGGACTTAAACTCATGGTCATCCAACCCGTCCTTGAGTTCCTCTGCATTTTCGACAATACCATTGTGCACAACCGCCAGCTCCCCCTTCGAGCAGGTGTGCGGGTGCGCGTTTTCCTCGGTCACGCCGCCGTTTGTCGCCCACCTCGTGTGCCCGACCCCGATGTTTGCCCGCGGAAACTCGGGGAGCGTCGCCTTTTCGATGTCGCCGACCTGCTTGAAAACCTTAATCCCTGAGCCGTTGACAACGCCAAAACCCCATGAATCGTATCCGCGGTAGCTAAGCCTCTTTAGCCC
>JBNGEE010000056.1:0-5204 GCA_049975565.1 Candidatus Aenigmatarchaeota archaeon | reverse complement strand
TTCCTCTCCTCAACAAGTTGGGGAGTCTCCTTGCGAGCTGGAATTATGAAAGGCGATTATTCTCCGGAGCTTCTCATATTTTCAGTGTTCATGGTCCTGTTTGTCTGCGCCTGCGTTCTTTCGGCTTCCGGCAAGATGTTCGGGGAAAAAAGCCTGCTCGAGAAGTTTTCAGACCCTGTCACCTGGGGCTCGGAGGAGCTGATAAAGGCCGCCGCGGGGGACTTTCTCGAGCGCATAGGGAAATTTTCAGATGAGGTGGGGTCAATATTCGGGAGGACGGAGCTTCGCAGCAAGTGCAACCAGTGGTATAAAGAGTGCTCGGGAAACTCCGATACCCCTTGGACAAACCCCGATATAAAATATTCTTCCGACCAGAAGATTTTTGAGGCGATAAGCGCTCTGGAGTCGGTTTGCGGGACAGGTATTCAGGAGGAGATGGCCAAAAAATGGTCTGCCGGAAACTCGAGGTTTGCGGGATGCGACGCCGAGGCCAAGTACAACCTCATGAAGAACGCCTGCGCAAGCGACCTCGTAAGTCAGGTAAAGGAGGCAAGGGATAATTATGGGGGTTGGTAGAAAGGGGCTGATTTCCGAGTATATCTGGTGGATAGGCGGGGCCATTCTTGTCCTGATGTTTGTGGCAATTTGGCAGACTATGGGAACGAACCTCGCGGCTTCGCGCTGGGGCGAGTTAAAAGTCCAGAACATGGCGACTCTCGTCGGGACGATTTCTCTCATGCAGGACGCGCCAGTCACTTCCCGCGCCTGCGTGCCTGTCTATGGATGCTCAAAGCTTGTGATACACAAAACATATATCGAGATGTGGGGGCCGCAAAAGGACTATTTCAAGGAACCCTCGTATCTCTCCCAAACACTTCCAACACGGCTTCCAATTTACGCCGAAAGCAGGGATGAGGGGCTTATTGTCCTGACTAACGAACAGGACGGCGGGTTTGTCACAACCTGCGGCTCGGCGAGCAAGCCCCGATATATCTGCTTCAGGAAGGATTATGTAGGCTCAAATATTGCGCTGATTATCGAGGGCTCAAAATGAGAGAGAACCGAAACAGTTTGGGATACCTCCCCAAAATGAAAGGCCAGATGGAAAACTCGATGAATATGATTGCGTGGGTCGTGTGCCTCGCCGTGTTTGTCATAATAATGATGGTGCTTGCCGGATTCATGTTCGAGTTCGACACGATTCCGACAGAGCCCGTCGAGACGAGGACCGCCTGCGACATGGCCTACAGGATTTCGAGGTGGGACGCGATTACCACAAGCCCAGGGATTTTCGACAAGGCGGTTCTGGAGAGATGGAACGAGGATGAAACCGCGGATATAATCTTCGAAGAGCTTACCGAGACTTTTTTCATACCCGACACGGATTATTATCTCGAAATCGACACGGGCGGAGGGGAGGAGCCGTATTCGCTTTTTGTCCCGCCTGAGAGCAAATCAGTCTTTAAGACCTGCGCCTACCCCACTTTGGTTTATTCCGGCGACGAGAGGCTCGAGGACACGGGCACCCCGCTCAGGGTGGGGGACACTTTCCAGAAGGCGGGCGGAGGGGAGGTAAAAAAGGACTACACCCGATTCAACGGGATTTACATGGACTGCGAGCGCCCGGTTTTTTACTCCGATGATGCGGGAGACGAAATGGGTATGGCGACGATGAAGGCGGCGTTCACGACTAACCTCGCGACAAAGCTTCGGGACGGTATATACAGGGTGGGCGTGCAGGGGGAAGAGTCGGCCTTTTATGCCCTCGGCCCTTACCCCGAAGGCTGCATAATCAACGAAGGGGCGGTGGAGACTGAGGAAAATCTGGCCACGGAAATCCTGCAGAAAACCGGGCGTATAGGACGCCTGGCGGCTTTAATATCGGGAGGCATTCCCCTACTGTTCGCCGATATTTTTGGAGACCGTGCCGGGGAGTGGTACTCCCACCACAGGGTCCGAGCGACCTGCGGTTTTGGCTGGGGCCTGGAAATAGAAGACAATTACAGGACAACCCTCACCGTGAACCGGGGGAAGTACCTCCCTTCCATTGACGAGCAGTCCTGCCCGATACAGACGAGAATCCCAAAAAGCATCGTGGAGGAGGCGGGGCTCAAAGAAAAGCTCTGCACGCCCAAAAAAGCCGTCACGAACATATGGATACCAAACGACGAACTTTCCAATTACCAGTATTTCCTGAAGGTGGAAAGCCTCAGGGACAGGTGGTCTGAGAGCAGGGCCGAGGATTTCTGCGCCTCGCGCTGTTCTGATTCCGCACCCAGGTGGTTTGGTTCCCAACATACCGAAGCCTGCGAGTGCTATTGTGGAAAACTCGAGGAAGAAGGTCTGGGCTACTGCTCCACACCAGTGTCTGGAAACGGCTGCACGATACACAACCTTATTTTTGACCGCGCAATTTGCAGCTTTGCCCGCTCGCAGTATCTCCTCTACGAAAACATGCCTGAAGATGCCATGAATTTCCGCTATATAGTAGTCGAGACGGCGGCTCTTGAGAGCCGCACGTTTTCCGAGCTTGCCGAGGGAGACTATTACGCAAGCGCCTCTGCCTGCGCCGGCTGGCCCGAATCTTCGGGGTGCGACACTTCGGAGCAGTGCGAAATAGGCAATGATTGCATCGGCGCTGTTGACGACTCGGGAAAGAACGGCATATGCTCGAACTGCCAGCTGAATCTGGACGGGACAATAATAGAAGACCAATGGGGCGTCTGCTCACCGGCATATCTGGCCTACGCCCCCACGCTCGGTGAAGGGGTTTTCGCCTGCCAGAAAGTCCACAACCAGAAATGGCCGTCTAACACCTACCTTGCCGAGTGCCTTCCCGTGATTCCGGTCACGGTTTCCAAGCACATCGGGGATGGGGAAGACGAGCCAATCGGTCCCGACGATGAGGGGAAGATAGAATTGTCCTGCCCGGAAAACGAAAATCTGGAGCTGAACTGGACGATCAACGCAAGCGGGCTTTGCTGCCCCGACCCGCAAATTATCACGGATGAAGACGGAAACGAAATCCGGGTATGCACGACCCCGCCGCCTTACTGCCTAAAGATGAAGTTCTGGCCGAACCTCGACTCAGGAAACGTCCGGGAGCTAATCCCAAGGCAATATTTCCTTGACGCCGGAAGCGGGGAGAAGGAAAGTGTAATCACCGAGGACGACTATGTGTTTACGATAACCCGGCAGGTCTGCCGTGGAACCGAGCCGTATAACAATGCGCCGGTGGCGTTTGTCACGGCGGAGTACGTTGTAGACGATCCTGAAAACGAGGGGGCGAAAGCGGAGCTCCGCTACGGCCTGTCAGGGTCGGAAATTTTTTTGAATTAAGGATTAAGCAGGGTATAAGAAATATGTTCTGGATAAAAGAAGGCTATTTTTCCTTCGCCCTAATCTCTGGAAGCTGCACGGGCACTGGAAGCTGCAGGTCGTCGGCGATTTTCACGCTTTCGATCGCGCACTTCCGAAAAAGGTAGTTGAGAACAGGTATCGAGATGCCCTCGTCGAGCTTCTTGTCCTTTTTCCACTTCTCGGCGATTTTCTTTGCATTATCGTCAAGATAGACAAGCTCCCCCGAAAGCTTTATGAACGCGTCAATCGGCTTGTAGGTGGTCTCGTAGTCGAAAGCCATCACCAGGGTCTCCTTCTTGTTCTTTCCGGATCCGATTTCCACAATTTTTACTTCGGTTACACAAGGCAGAGTCGAGGACACCTGAAGGTCTCCTTTCGCGGGCTTTCCCGTATCCGCCGCCATTTTCGTGAACCTCGAGTTCACTATTCCCATATCCCAATAAGGGCATAAAATATTAATAAGGATTATGGGGGGCGGCCTTAGGGGAAACATCAACGTCGATTTCGCGGTTGCGGTTGCCATGTTCCTTTTCGCGCTGGTGTCGGTTTTCGCGTACATCGGCTCGCAGTACGATTCCCGCATCTGGCTCGAAGAAGAGCTTGCGGCGTCGCTTTTGCAGGGCGGCGGAGCCGGGTTGCCGCAAAAGGTGCCTTTCGAGATGAGGATTATCCGGGTGGAGGGGTATTCGAGCGGCGAGTTTGTCAGCCTCTCAGGCTACGACATAGACCTGATACTTGATGAGAAGGGCGAGTTTTTGTGCTTCGACGGCGAGAAAGAGGGGTTTGTGGCGAATATTTCAGGCAGCCGCACTTTTTACCTTTATTCCACAAAAGAGGCATTTGAAAAGGAGCGCTGTATTATAGGCGAAATTAACGACCGGCTCGGCGAAAAAATCTCCTCGCCGGTTTATCTTGAGCTCTTCACGGAACTGCCCGTGACGGAAACCGCAGTCGGCGAATGCGAGCAGATTCCGGTAGTCTACCTACCCCGGCACGGGTTTAAGAGCGGTTTTGTCAAGTCCTGCATATGAGGGTTTTGTGATGTCGTGAGCATAAACAGATTCAATAAACTAAGGTAATCTTTTTGTAAATAGTTATATTATGAAGCACACATCCACCCTGCTTTTTTCCTGCGCCCTGTTTTGGGTTCTGACAAGCATTTCTTTTGCTTTGGGGCAGGGGATATATTTCTCGGGCCTTAGCACCGATGCGGAGGAATATGCCGCGGGGGAGACCCTGAAATACGAAACGCAGGCCAGAAACGGGGAGGGGTTTTTCTATCCGGGACTCACGCTCGAGTCGAAACTCTACAGGAAGGCCGACGGCGCGCTTGTTGCCCGCGAGACAAAACCGATTGACCTCGGGGCGATGGAGGCGAAATACCTCAGCGGGGCGCTAGTTGTGCCGAAAAATGCGCTTTCTGGCGAATACTCTCTTGTCCTTGAGATTCTGAACCCGACCGGCGCGCCGGTTTCCTCGATAGTTAGGGATGTCTGTGTCAGGTCCACTCTTGGAGGAGGTGTCCTATTTGGGGATGGAGGAGTGTATCTAAGAGTTCCGGTTACTACGGACATGGGCGGCGGGGTTATAAGGACAGTCACGAAGTCATATTACGGGACGGTTGGGGACACGATTCCCCTCGAAAGCATGGTCTCAGTCGGCTTTTCTCTCAAAAACGCGGGAGCTATACCAAAAGTCCCCGAATGCCGCGTCATGGCAATCCCGACCTACAGCCCGGATTCCGTTCCGGAAGTTAAGACAGAAAAGCTCGGCCTGCTTTTGCCCGGAGAAAAAAAAGGGTATTTTGTGGACATTTTCCTTGACGAGCCGGGTACCTATAGGGT
>JBNGEE010000055.1:0-5225 GCA_049975565.1 Candidatus Aenigmatarchaeota archaeon | reverse complement strand
CTGGCAAGGTTCACGAACTCGAGATGATGAACACTCCCGGCAAAGAAGGCAGAAAGTTCCAATATCCTGAGAGGTTTGTTTTGTTTCTTTTGGTTATCAGGTCGGCTTTTGGCCTTTCGTATCGGATTCTCGAGGGATACTCCTCGGAGTTTTTCGGGGAGAGAATACGGTCAAAACTCGACTCTATGGCCGAAAAAGAGGTATTGGCAAAAGCGATGCTCTGGAACGTCATGCAGTGAGGGCTTGAGCTGGATTGTTGAGAGGGGAATAGGTTGGAGCATTCAGGTTAGGCAACTACACCATCCGGCAAGCTACGCCTCCCCCAAAGCCAAAAGCCTGCCCTGCTCTCTTGCTTCTCCAAGACGAGCCGTATATATCTCATAGCATCCGGGAGAGATATTGTGGTCGCTGCAAAACTTGGCATAACGCTCAATTGTTTCTTCGTCCGGAAGGAAGGGCAAAAAGTCCTTGCTGTTCGTCTTGACATTCTCGATTTTTCGCGCGCATGTCCTCTTGGTATACCACCAAAACGCATCGCGGGCCTGGCCCCTCAGCTTTGCAAGCTCTTTTTTCCCGAAAATCTCGTCTACTCTGAATGAATAAGACTCAGAATCTTCCCCAAGGCTCACGGTATATGTTCCTTTGGGGTCTGCCATGGGCAGGAGTATATCATCGATACGGTTCCTATAAAAAATGCCCCCTAATATGTCCCTTTTAAGCAGCCAAAGAGTATCCTCCAATCCAAGCCTCAGCTCCTTACGAGTTTTGTGTCTTGCTTTAATTATTGAGTAAGCCGCATTAATATCGCATTAATATCATCCGCCACAAGAGACAAACCCTCTCCGACAAAGTCTAACACCATATTTAATTACCGCAGAATATTTATATATCTTGGCTCCTTCTGGCCTCTGCCTGCAATTTCTTGCGTTCACGCCCCTTTTTGCACGCGCCTTTGCGAATTCCTCCCTAAAGGCTTCTTTTGGGCCTTAATGCATGCCTTCACGTGAGGTTCACATGCGCCTTCACACGAAATCGACGAAGGCGCATACGCCGATTGCAGTTTTTCGTGAAACCGCGTATATTTGGGTTTTACGGGGATTTAGGGGTAATCTGCGAAACCGCGGCGCGTGAAGGAGTTTCCACAGGAAATAGGGGGGTACCTACAAATGCCGCCGCAAGACCGCACTTTTGCGCCCGCCAAAACAGAAAATCGGGAAAGGGCACACCAAAAAAACCGGGGGTATATAAAGGTTTGGTTCACGTCCTTCGCTTGCAGTGGGTTATTCAGGAGTAGGGAAAACTCGGGCCCAATATTGCAGTCATCCAAAAAGCATTTAGCATCAAAGAGTCAAAGATAATCTTAAAACAGCCATCAAAATAATCTTAAAACAGCCATCAAAATAACATCCAATTAAGGCCCGACAAACCCGCACTCGGGGCACGTATATGGCCGGCCGTTCTTCCTGCAGACCCGGCACCGTATAATCTCGGCCTTGCCGCAGTTAGGGCACTCGAACACCACGAAGTCCTCTCCGAAGAGGCCGATGCTGCACCCCGAACACTTCCTGTCCGTCATAAAATATAAAAATTTTAAATTAAGCGCCTTTATTTGGCGGCCGGAAAAATGCGGAAAAGAATTAATAAATCATTAACTGATTATGGCAAGAAAAAAAAGAGGCAAGAATATTGCAAGGAAAGAAGAAGTGCCAACCGAAAAAGCGGATGCAGTGACGAAAAGCGAGGCAAAGGCGGCAAAAGAAGCCAAAGAAGAGAAAGCCGAAGAGACATTGAAGGAAGAGCAGGAAAACGTGCCAAAGAAGTATGTACCCCTGGCCCTGTTTATATTAGGGCTTATCGCGGGCATGATTCTCGGCGCAGCCACATTCTCCAAAAGCGGCTCTGCGGTCGAGGCGGCGCCGGTGAACCTGAGCGAAGCGGAAATGAACGCTTTGGGGCAAAATGCGGTGGATTTCATAGCAAATCCCGATAACATGCTAGTTCCCGAGGAATCCGAGGTCAAGCTTGTGAATGTGACGAGCGTCGGCGACACAGGGATGTACCAGATAGTCATTAGCATCGGATACGGCGGCAGTGAGAACACATACGAATCCTACATCAGCAGGGACGCGGAGCTTTTGTGCCCTACAGGCATCCTGACGGGTGAATACGCGGCACAGATTGCCGAGAGGATGGAGGTAGAGGAAGAGATGGCTCAAATGACGGCCGAGGAGAAATGCGCGGAAATGACAAAAACCGACTCGCCTGTTCTTGAGGCGTATGTTGTTTCTATGTGCCCTTACGGACTTCAGATGCAGAGAATCATGGCCGAAATCGTGAAGAAAGCCCCCGAGGCCGCGAATTACCTTAAGGTAAGGTACATAGGCTCGGTAGTCGACGGCAAGGTTACGGCCATGCACGGCGACACGGAAGCGCAGGAGAACCTGAGGCAGATTTGCGTCAGGGAAGAGCAAAGTGACCTGTACTGGGCTTATGTGGGATGCTTCATGAAGGAAGGAAAAACAGATGCATGCCTTACCGAAGCCGGTATTGACACAGAAGCGCTCGATGTCTGCATGAGCGACCCTGAAAAGGGCATAGCCTACGCACAGGAGGACTTCTCAAAGAGCAACAGCTACGGAGTCACAGGCTCACCCACCCTTATCATGAACGGTAAGAGGGTCAGCGAATTTGACTTCGGCGGAAGGACGGCACAAGCCGTGAAGATGACGCTTTGCTGCGGATTTAACAGCGAACCGGAGTTCTGCTCGACGGAGATGACAACAGCAAGCGCGGCGGCGGGACTTTCGGCGGCATACAGCGGAGCGGCAAGTTCAGGCAGCTGCTAAGGTTTTGTTTTATTTAGTTTGGTTTTGTTTATATCGGATTTAGCGTGGGCCATCCAAGATGCGGGGGAATATGCCACAACCATATTCCCAATAATATATATTTGTTTTGGCTACTTTCTTTTTGCTTCGCAAAAAGGGGCATCGTTTCCATGAACATAAATTGAAACGAATGAAGCCTTTTTAATTTATTTCTCGAAAAGGCTTTATGGACAAGAAGAGGCTTGCGGCGAGGGTGCTCAAAGTCGGCGAATCGAGAGTGTGGTTTAGCCCCGAGAACAGGAAGGAAATCGGGGAGGCCATAACCGCCGAGGATGTGCGCCTCCTTGCAAGAAAGGGCATAATCAAAAAGCTGCCCGAAAAGGCGTCGGTCTCGATAAACAAGAACAAGCGAAAGGAGCAGGGGCGGCGCAAAGGCGCCAAGCACTCGAGGCTTCCCAAAAAGAGGACATGGATCCGGAAAATCAGGGGCCTTAGGGGCGAGCTCAAATACCTGAAAGACGAGGATTTGGTCGAGAAAAGCGACTACAACGACCTTTACCGAAAGGCGTCCGGCGGCTTTTTCAGGGACAAGTCGCACCTGAACAACTTCATCGAGAGAAAAGAGCTTTTGAAGAGGAAGGAATAACATATAAATGACTTCCGCCCAATCATGGCAAGCCCCGGGGTATCCCCAAGTCATTAACATCAGCTACCACTCATGAACCTTTCTTTGGAAACAGGCAAACTTCTATAAGCCTACCTGAGTTTGCCACTTTCGAAGGGATTTATCCCAACCGACCCTTGGGTCTGGGTATTAAGGTAAAATAATACTGACAGATAGGTACATGGTAGTTGAAACATCTCCACTACCTATTGTAGCATGTGTTTTGGGACTATCCGCAGCCCTCTATGGAGCAGCATTCGTGATTAAAAAATGGTCCCCTATTTGCAGGAGTATTTTATGAAGCAACCGCCGAGAACAGACTGATTTCGACACCATAAGCGGCAAAATTAGTTTCATTCTGGATTACCTCAAAACAATCCCAACTCATGTAAAAGCCTACCACCAATTTCAGACCGAAGACCCTTCGGGAGCAAAGTACAGTTCTTGGGCTTCTGAAAGGTTCTAAGACTTGAAAAACCAACCCCAAGGTACCTTGCTTTAAAAGTCTGCGATAAACCTATTTTAAATTTTTACTGCATAAAATTGTATGGGACTGGAATACATTTACGCGGCATTAATGTTGCACGAGGCGAAAAAAGACATCTCGGAGAAGGAGGTATCCGGAATCGTTAAGGCGGCCGGAATCGATGTCAACGAGGCGATGGTCAAAGCGACCGTCGAAAACCTAAAAGAGGTCAACATCGACGAAGTTCTCAGCTCGGCAGTGGCGGCCCCTGTAGCCGTGGCAGCGGCATCTGCACAGGGCGCTGCGGCACCGGCAGCGGAGGCAAAGAAGGAAGAGGAAAGCGCAGAGGACAAGGCGAAAAAGGAAGAGGAGGCTTCGGCAGGACTTAGCAGCCTGTTTGGATAAGGCGGCCTTTCTAGGACAAACTTCTTGAACTGTTTGGCGGCGTGTGGCAAAACCCTAGTTTTTGGTGATTTTTAAAAATCTTGGGCATTTCTATTGGAACTTAGGCATCCCGCAAGGCAAACTACAAAACGAAGACAATTGTAGTACAAAAGGCCTCTTATGGAACTAAACAATATATTATAATCCGTACAAGAAATAATAAAGAAGCGCCGAACCTGTGAGCATATACTATGTGAGGTCCACTTCGGAAAGGAGAAAATATGAATGGAAAAAGGATATTGGAACTAGCGGCAGTAGCACTGATGGTACAGATGGCCCTAGGCGTGAGTATGGCGTTCGACGGCAACGACTGCAACATGCTTAACTTCTACAACTACATAAACTCGTCTAATTCAAATGTTGTTGTGTATCAGAACGGGGTCAAGGATGTAACATTCACAAACAACATTGAAGTAAGGCATGGCAGCCTCGATTTCGCGCAATATGTCAGCGGCAAGGGCTGGACTTTCACCAATGAGGCCTACCTTGAGGGTAAAAAAGTTACCTTCCAGGGGGTGACCCTTGGTGCGGTGGACTGCTCGGACAAAACCTGTGGAGAGATTCAGTTCAACCAGCACATAGAGGTTGACGGAGAGTACGACCCTTGGATCCAGCAGAAGTTCGAGAACTACGACGGAAGCACAATACTTGAGCAGGGCTTGGAAGTTCTGCCGGGCGGTTGGCTGAGAGTCGACCAGGCAGGATACGTCGGCACCGACAATGGCGTAAGCCAGGGCTTCCTTTCGCAGGCTGGAAAAATGCACGGAAGAGACATCATGGCATGGCAGGCGGGACTGGTTGACGGCAACTGGGGATACTCTTCGGT
>JBNGEE010000054.1:0-5330 GCA_049975565.1 Candidatus Aenigmatarchaeota archaeon | reverse complement strand
ACCACACCTCCTGTAGTGTTAGTTATCGTTATCAAAACCGACTCGATGAATTCCGCGCCGCTGATGTCGGTTACTGTCGCGTTTATGAAGATTGCGTTTCCATGCTGGAAATCGGTCTTTGAAAGAAGTGTCGTGTTGCTGTAGGTATGCGGCTCAAAAACTTCGGGCGCGTTCGTATCAAGGATAAACGAGTTCTGCGTGTCCCCATCCATTATGTTTCCTGTCAGGTCCTTTGCCCCGGTCACATTTATCATGTAATTTCCATCGCCCGTTTCTGTAGTGAAATTGTACCAGCCTATCCACCTTGTCGAGTTGAACCAGCCAAATGCCGTGATTGTGTATATCGAGGAGTTCTGTATCTTTACTGTCGGGTTTACGGTCTGGTTCATGGCCTCGGAGAAGTCGAGAGTGAATGTTACATTTCCCGCCGCCACCGGGCTCGTGTCGTTAAGGGTCAGAAGCGCAAGCGTTGGCGGAGCCCGGTCAAGAACGATGTCTGACACAAGTGTGGAATTGTTGTTTCCTGCGAGGTCGTAGGCAGTTGCCGTGATATTGTACACCCCATCCATGTAGACCGAAAGGTAGAAATAAACTGTTCCTGCCGAGGCATTTGCCGACGAGTTAACAACAGCGCCCAGGGAATTTATTATCGACACATTTGTCAGGTTCAGGTACGGCTCGGACACGTAAATCACAATTAACCAAAGCTCAGAATTCGTGCGGGAGCCGCTTTGCGGCGAGCTTATCTCGATTTCGGGGCCCCTGTTGTCAAGCGTCAGATTTCCCTGCGAGGTGTTAATCAGCGAGCCGTTCACACAGGTAACGTTGAAGAGATAATAGCCGTCATCAATCGGACTGTCCGCCTCAATAACGGTGGGGACGCCGTTTTCCGTCGTGCCGTTTACGCCTTTTGCTGTATTGTTGAAGTAAAGCGTGCAGGCATAGTAGGCGCTGGTGCCTGTCACCGTGAAATTGATTTCCGGAGTCGTGTCGTTAATATATGATGAGTTTTCGGGAGAATTTATCTGAACACTTATCTCCTCAAGCCCGGCAAGATCAACATATAAATATCTTGGGCTTTCCTCGATATAACCTGACGTGTATGACGAGCTTCCCGCGGTGTCGTTTGCCCATGCGTAGTATGTGTAAGTCCCGTTAATCAGTGGCGAGACGTTCAGGTAAAAGATATGCCTTGTGGAGTTGAATTTCGTCATCTCAGAGGAGGTGTTTTTGTAGGTCTGGTTTTCTCCACCCCAGTTCAGGACAAAGGAGTCAAAATTCGCGTCGTCAATGGTCACATTTACCTCGGTCCAAGTCTTTGTTATTGTTGAGGTGTTGTCCTCTGTTGGAGGCTCGAAGCTTAAAGCCGGGGGCGCTGTGTCTATTGTAATTTTCCTTGTCTCGCTCAAATTGGAAAAGCCCCCTGCGGTGCAGTTTATTTTCCAGTTGTAATTCCCGTCTGCAAGGGCCGGGCTTGCCGTAATCGTTGTCTGTGTCGCGTTCTGCACTGAGCCGTTTGTTCCATATACTGACCCTCCCACCAAAAGCTCGCAGGAATAAGTGTTTCTCGTGCCCGAAACCGTGAAGCTAAAACCGGGCGTGCTGTCTGATGTTGAGGTCTCGTTTTCCGGCGCGACAAGCACTACCGAAAACTTCGGGGAGTACCCAACCCTCACCTCAGCGAAGTCCACGTCGCACCCCTCACTCGAATCGTGGGCCGCGCCTTCGGACAGGAGGACAAGCTGATTTGTGGTTGTGTTTATTATCTGCGAAAACCCGCTCGTGAAGTTTTTTGACCTTGTCACGTATGTGCCTCCGTTTGTGGTTGCCCCGAACGCCTGCCAGGCCGAAGCCGAGAAGTTCGCGATAATGTAGGCGCAGACCTCGCCTTTCTGGCCGTTATCAACATCCTTTTGAGTCATCGAGACATAGACCCACTCGATTTCGGGGATGGGCTCGTTTATGGTGAAATTGAGCCTCGTCCACGGCTCGTATCCGCTCTTAGTGGAGGGGGCAAGAAACCCAACCCCGTTTAGGGAGTTTAAGTTTCCGTAGTCCCCTACCCCAACCTCTTCACCGTCCCAGCACTGCGCCCAGTCGGTGGGCGGCTGGTTGATATTGTCCGAGCCCTTGAAATAAGCCTTATTCCCCGAAGTGTCGGTGAAATTGTAGTAAACCGCGGGGTCGATGTAAACGGGAAAAATCGCCGAAGAGAGCCACTCCTCTGAAATTGTAAACCCGATTTTTCCGTCAGAGTACCGCCACTCCGTGGGATAATAATACCTCTCGCAGATGTCCTCTCCAGCCGCCTCGTCATATACGCAAGCATCGTACCAGATATAGAGCCCCCCGACAAAAAAACCGCTTCCGCTCATCTCAAATTCCTCCCAGTAGGTGAAATCTTCTCCTGTAGGGTGGCTGTAAAGAGTTATCAGCTTTTCTATCCCTCCGGAGGTAAGTGCAAGCTCAAGCTCCGCGTCAAGGCCGGAAAGAATATACGTTGCCTTGTTTCCCGAAACCTGCGGCGGGATTTCCGAGGGCACGGCAAACTCGACACTCCCGCCCTTTGCGCCTTTTATCGAGATTTTGTTTCCTCCAATATACGACCTGAAGGCGTTCTTCTCCGCGGCCCAGTCGAATTCCCCGGTAACAGGCTCGAAGTCGGTTTTTATCTCCTTAGTTTCCCCACCTTCGGTGTAATGCCTTTTTCCTATCGAGTAAACCGCCTGCAATTTTTCGCTCTCCCGGGCGGCAGATACTGCGAGCTCTCCTGCCGGGCCGAAAATCTCCTCCCTGTCCGATACCTGCACGTCGACTCCTGATGCTAAAAAACCCGCGCCAGACGAAGCCGAGCTTGTGGACGCAATCCCCAAAAGCGGACCAATAACTCCTGAAGACACGGCTTTTATGGCTTTCGACGCAATTCCTGCAATCGACTCGGCGGCTGGGGGCGATTCGACAGAAAAAGAGACCGCCTCACCTTCGCAGCGCGCAAAGTACTCGCCGGTTTCCTGCAAAGAGCGGACAATCTTTCCAAAACCGCTTTCGATAAGGCTGCCCTCATGGTATACTTCAATCTGCCCGAAGCACATTATCTCGATTTTCGAGCCGGCCGGGACCGTGCTCTGATCCGAAAGCCCCTTTATCTCCAAATCCCCTTGGCCGAGGGCGGACGCCGGAAAGAAAACAAAAAGACCTACCACAAAAGAAACTGCAAACAACGCAGCCATAGAGGATACTCTCAACTCTGCACGCATAATTATAGGCGTCAAATCCTATCTATATTTGAGGGTTAAACCAAACAAAACATGTCAGGGCTCGCCCGGAGGAAATTCGGACTCCCGCTCCTCGGCCACCTCCCTTTCCGCGTAGATGTCCATGAAGTGGACTATAATGAACAGGTAAGCAAACAGCAAAAATGAACCTGTAATGAGCAGGAAAATCTTAGGGGCGCTAAGCCCAAGCATCTCAAGCGCAAGAACAGCTTCGCCCTCCTCGAAAAAATAAATCAGGCTGTGGAGCACAAGCCCAAACCCCGAATAAAGTGTGATAATATGAATCCTGCTTCGGAGGATGTACGCTAAGCCTGCCGCAAGAAAAAGGATATTTCCCACAAGAAACGTGGAAAGAATGCCTGCAAGCAGGATTAATGGGTAGTTTTTGGCAGGGATAGGGCACATGATTTCGGTGGTCAAAGAAAGGCCCCCAAAAAGTGTCCATTTGTAATCCAGAATCATGTAGTCGCAATTCTCTCAGGCCATAGCAAGAAAGTGGCCCTGTTCATGTAGGTACGGCGAGACAATAAGAAACACCAAGAGAAAGCTCAAAAGCGCAAGATTAAACCTCGCGCCGGTGTAAGCCGGACCATCCATATTACGCAAGCCGTACCTGAAAATAGGTCATCCTGGCTGCGGGGGCTTTCGCCCTTCTGACTTAAGCGACTCGCCCAGGTTGTTGAAAAGCCCTGCCAGGTCGTTTACTCCGAGTTCAACGTTCCCGTTTTTAGAATATACAAGCATGCGCTTTAGCTCGCTTACGAAGAGTTCGGAAATCTGGCCGATGTTCTGGTCGTCGACGACAATCTTGTTTCCAAAGTACGGTCGCTTTAAAGTGCCCGCCGCGTCGCGGTGCCTCTTTTTATCAAGATAATAAATTAGCGCAAAGAAAAGCGCAACCTCAACCCCTATTAATAAAGCCGCTTCCATCCTAAAGCTCTCCTTTTTCCTTCAAGAAAAGGCCCCGAAACCAGCCCCAAAAAGACTTCTTCTGCTCCATCTTAAATCCGGTTATTTCCGAGCACAAATCGTAGAACGCCTTGTTCGCAGGCGACTTGGCGTTGTACAGTTCAAGGGGGAGCTTTGCCGCAAGGCTTTTTTCCACGTCGAGGTCGAATGGAATCTCCGATATCACCGGAAGCTCGGTGAGCTGCTCGATTTCGTTTACGCTGAGCTCGTGGCTCAGCCCCTTCCTGCAGTTGACGACAATCCCGAGCGCCCTTTTGTTTTGCGTCTGGGCGATTTTCCAGCAGCGGTAAATGTCAACCACCGCGCTCATGTGCGGCTGCGTGACAAAGAGTATCTCATCCGCCGCGGCAATCGACGCAATGCCTTCCCTCCCAAGCCCCGGCGCGGAGTCCAGAATCAGGTTTGTTGTGGAGCTGCTGAGCGCCTCGCCGAGGAGAGTTACATCCACATCTTTCAGGTCCTCAAGCTCTGTCGACGCCGGCAGAATCCTTATGCCGGTCGGGTGGTTGAGAAATGATTCCTCGAGTAAAGCGTTTCCCATAAGCACCTGATTGATTGTCCTGTCATGGCCGTATGAGCCGAGATTGATGCTTAAGTGCGGGGTTGTAAGGTTGCAGTCCACGACCGCGGTCTCGAAATTGAACCTGTTGTGCAGGAGGTAACCGAGGTTTATGGCAAGGGTCGTTTTTCCTATGCCGCCCTTACCCGAGACTATCGCGATTTTCTTCATAATCTTCTTTATATTTGATTATATTAATTATATTTGGATAGCTGAACTTGCCAAATGCGAAATCGGCCTAATTAACTGCCTATTCCTTCTTCCCCCTTATCTGGGACTTTATGGTGCTCATTGAAGCCATCACGTGGTTTCTTGGCATGCCGGCCCCCCTGAAGTTGTAGTTCGGGCGCGCGTATGGCTGAACCTGCATTCCCCTCTTCTTCCTGACAATCAAGACGACCACGACAATAATCGCCGCGACAAGAAGCCCCGCAATCGCGTTGTAGGCTGAAATCTCAAAGTTCGGAACCGAAAACATCCCCGAAATACTCCCCAAAACTCCGGAACCCGCATCCTTGCTTTCGGAC
>JBNGEE010000053.1:0-5336 GCA_049975565.1 Candidatus Aenigmatarchaeota archaeon | reverse complement strand
GAACCGAACCTACCGCTCGCCGTCCAATTAGGCTCGCCCGCGCCCTTGAAAGTGCCGTCGTTGCCGTATTTGGAGATATCGACCGCGTAGGTTTCATTCTCGCCAATATCTGAATTGTTGTTCAGATTGAGTGCAAGAACCAGAGAATCATCATAGAAAGTGTAGTTTGTTGTGTTCCAGTTGAACTTGAACGCCTCCAGATTCTGCTCTTCAATCGAAATGTTTACCCTCGTCCAGTTGCGCTCGTAAATCGTGGTGGCATTGGCTTCCGTCGGCGGGACAAACGCAAGTGTTGAAGGATCATAAGCATAATCAATTACTGTGAAATTCTGGTTTTTGAATTCAAAAACAAGCTCTGCGTAACCTGCAATATTCATGTAGTTTTTCAGGGAACTTGTTTTGCCGTTGCAGGAGTAGTCCGGAATGTGAAACTTTTTGGGCTTGATTGACTCATTTGCCTTAAGCTCGGTATAATTGTAATATGTGCCGTCTTCCCCTATTACTACCAGCTCTGACAAAACAGATTCCTCGCCGCAGGAAAGGCTCAAAAACCGCATCTCATCAACTGTTAGATTATTGTCCTCCAGAATTTCCTCCCAGGCCGCATTAGGGCTCCATATTGTGAGGTTCGCCGTGCCTGTAGTATTGAAATAGACGATCCAGGTATCCCCGTCTTTGAGATACTCAACGGGATTTAGCACAACCAGTTCAATCTCAAATTCCTGCTCAGACAATTGGGGGACAATCCACTCCATTCGGTCGTAAAGGGTGTTATTGTTTGTGTCAAGGTGCTTTACCGAATATCTGGGGGCGTCAGTAACATCCACTCTCGAGCCGTTTATAATGTGGAAAATCCTTGGCTTGTAGTCAATTTCCAAAAGCTCAATAAACGCCGAAACATTTTGGTAGTGGACGCTTGCGTTTGATGCCACAACAACCTTTTTTCCGTTAGGAGAATCAAACCCGGATATTTCCGGGGCGGGGGTTTTGTAACTTATTGATGTGTTCCCTACATCGAGTGTCCAGTTGACAGGCTCGCCCACAAAGGCCTTATTCTGCGTGGTTTCGTATTCCGGCTCAAGGACAAAGGCCGCTTCCGAGAGTTCATCCACCACCAGTTCCTTTTTCGCCCCGCCACCGACTTTCCAGATAATATCCCCCTTCACGGAACTTCTGAATGAGATTTTTTCTGACGTGCCCATACCTAACGCCTCGAGGTCAACCGCCACATTGCTGTAGCTGAGGCTCGAGTTGTGGCGCAAAGTCAGGACCTTTCTTTTTGCTTTCGGCAGTTCGTCCGGGAGCGCCGCTACCCCGGATGCCGTAAACTCCGAACCTTGCCTTACGGCCCCCTTTTTCTCACCGAGTTCTATGTCAAAGGCGTCGGGCGGAAGGAAATCGGAAATATTCATGTCCTGCTCGACCAGCTCAATTTCCACGGGTGAGGTATAAAATACTATTTGGACCTCCAAAGTAGAGTTCTCTGAGATGTTGAAATTTAAGGTCCCGTTGCAGGAGACTGTTTCGCCATCGAGAGATATTGTTATATTGAAAGCGTCGGGCGGGATTGAAAGCTCAATTTCTTTGGTAACGGTCTCGTTAGAAGGGTTTGGGAAGGTCATGTTCCGCTCCCAGCGAACCGGCTCGCCAATCAATATTTCTCCCTGAACCCATCCTGAACAAATGTCGGATTCGTTTACGCCCTTGAGGTTCATATCTTCGGCAAGGGTCTCGTTTAGGTAAGTGAGATTCGTCTCGTTTGTTGGAACGGTCATGTTCGCTCCGTTTACCGGAAAAGTTGTGTTCGTCAAGTTGATCGGGGTTGTGTTGGTTTCATTGACTGGAGCAGTAATGTTGGTTTCGTTTATCGTCGCGTTCTGCTCCGCCTCATCAGGCAAAGGCACAAGCGCCACAAAATCTACCCTTATGTAAATTTCCCCCAATTCGTAAGTTTCGTTTTCAGAAGCATCCGCCGGGCCCTCTTCGGTTTCGTTTTCGCCGGTCAGGTTTTCCGCAGTTTCGTTTTGGGAAACATCCCCGCCGCTTATGTCGGGCACCACTAAGCTTTCGGGTGGAATAATGCTTTCGTTTATTTCTGTCAGGTTTTCTTCGGTTTCGGGCGGGCTTGAGCTTTCGTTTGTGTCGGTCAGGTTCGGCCCGGACACCGCGGTTTCATTCGTGTCCGTGAAGGAATCGTTTGTGGGGGTCCCGTCAGGAGCAGTTTCGCACAGGGAAGTTTCGTTTTCGGGGGTTTCGTCCGTCAGGGCTTCGTCTTCTCCGTCACTTAATCCCTCATCCGACTCGTTTGATGCGGGGGCAGAGGATACATCTTCGGATTCGGGCCCTTTAGGGGCCAAAGGCTCCGTTTCGGCATCGGACCCTTCGGAGGAAGAATCGCCATCGTCGGGGGAGGACTCCTCATTTTCTGTCCCCTCAGGGGTCAAAGGCTCAATATCTGAATACTCCTCGCCGCCGTCACTGTCTTCTGGCGCTTCAGAGATTTCGCTGCCGCCGGGTTCCTGCTCTGCACTTTCCTCTGAAGTTTCGCTGTCGAAATCCTCAGAAGTTTCGCTGACCGGGTCTTTTGAAGAAGCGGCTTCATCACCGGAAGAAATATCCGCTTCGGAATCAGAGTCTCCCGAATCGGACTGGGAATCCACCGCCGCGAAAAACCCTGTAAACCTCGGCGCCTTTTCCTCGCCGACTTTTGGGTAAAACAAAACCTCGAATTCCGCGGGGCCTATAGAAAGGTTCATCGGAATCCTTATTTCGGTGCCGAATGCGGAATCGTAGATTTCCGCGCCTCCCTGCAAAACCTTTGCCGTGAAGTTTCCCCGAGACTCGCCGGACACGACAAGCTCGTAGCTGCCGGATTTCTCAACGAAGAAGTCCGCGACAAAACCCTTAGGAGCCAAAGAGCCGTTTTCGAACATTAGGTCCGCAAAATTTCCGTCAGGCGACCTCAAAGCCTCCGTATCTCCTTCAATCCCCGAAATGCCCGCATAGCTTGTCCAGCCTTCAGCGGAGAAAAACTGGCCTGTATAATCCATGTGGCCCAAAAAACCGAACAGCAGGAATATCGGGGCCAGCAGGAGCGCAATCGCAAAAATCCGGTAAAAGGCCCCTTTGCTCTCGTCAGAAGGCATTTCCCTATCCTGCCAGCCACCCTCATTTTGCCCCTCTTTGCCACCAAGCTCTTTTGGAAATGCCTCAAAGTTTTCGGGCAGGCTTTCCAAAGGGTCTGCAGAAGCATCCTCCGAAAAAATGCCCGCCCCATTTTCTTGTGGTTCCCCAGCCCCTGATTTTGCTTCACATTCCGGCGCGGGTGTTTCCTGCAAATGCGGGCCGGCCATGCAGACTTTCGAAGCCCCCAGCTTTGCGACCTTTATCCTTCCCTCCCCTATGAGGCGATAAACCGAGTTCGTGACCGACTCCCTTGACACCCCAAGAATTCTCGAAAGCTCGGATATACTCAGCCCTCCATGTTCACTCTCAAGGAGCCGGATTACTTCCTCTTCCAATTTCATGCTTTTTTCCCTTCCTTGAGATAACAGAGCTTCGCCACCCCGACTTTTCTTAGGGTAATCTTTCCCTCGCCGTCGAGCTTGTAGACGTACTTGGTCAGCGTGTGCCTGTGGATTTTAAGCTCATCCGCAAGCTCCATCAGAGTGACTCCCTCTCTTCTTTTCCCAAGGATTCCCAATATTTTCTTTTCGATGTCCATTTTCGTTGGACGCATATGTCCATCAGATAAATGAATTATGGTGTCGGTGTATATATGCCCCTCTTATGTGTCGGCAGACAGAAAAGCGCTCCGCCCAAAGCCCCGCAAAAATCCCGCGTATATTCTGGTTTATCCGCTGTTTGGACTGCCCCAAAAAACCCGCGTGCCGAAGTGTCGATATATAATACCTGAATATATAGTTATGGATGTCTTTTTTGCGTCGGCCTGCCGGAAAGATTCTCGGATGCAAACGCAGAGCCTTTTGCACCTTCCCGCGCATTGTTTTTCCAAGAATGACATGTATTGAAATTTCCGAGGAGCTCCTCACGATAAAAGACCAGATTGGCAGGCAGAAAAAAACGTTCCGCGACGAGGCCGACCTCAAGCGCCAGCTCCAGCACCTTGGCCACAAGGTGGAAAAAATCGAGAAGGCGCTCTCCACGGGCAGGGGAAACTTAAATGCCGAAAGGATAAAGGAAATAGTGTTCATCCTCGAAAACAAGGCTATGACCGCGTCCGACGTCGGCAGGATTCTCAAGATGTCCCGAAACCGTGCCAACGAGTACCTCAGGTGCATGGAAAAGAAAGGGATTCTTAAAAGCGGGTTTTCGGGCAAAAAGAAGTTTTATCGGGCGGTCAAAAAATGATAACAGGCGTTTTCTCGGGGAAAGGTGGGGTCGGAAAAACCACGGCAACGATAAACCTCGGGCTTGCGATGAAGCGCCTCGGCCATGAGGCGGTCATTGTCGACGGCGACCTGAGAAACCCGAACCTTGCCATACACTTAGGCCAGCTTTCCTACCACAAGACTCTCCAGGACATTCTCGAAAAAGACTCCTCGGTTGCGGAGGCCGTTTACGCCCACGAAACGGGTCTTCGGTTCGTGCCCTCGCACATTTCTCTAAGATATTTCAGGACGGACCCCGCGCAACTTCGGGAAGCTCTCTCGGCCCTCGAGCAGCATATCCTTATCGACTCTCCTCCGGGGCTCAGCAGCGAGAGCATGAATATTCTTGACTGCTGCGACGACATCGTCGTCGTGACCCAGCCCCTCGTGCCCGACATCGCCGACTGCATGAAGACAATCGAGGTCGCCCGCGACATGGGAAAGGCTGTTCGGGGGATAATCCTCAATAAGGTGCGCGGCAGGGATTACGAGCTAAAAAAAGAGGAAATCGCCGCGGTCACAAACACCCCCATAATTTCCGAAGTCCCCTGGGACGAGAATTTCCTGAGGGCGCTGAAATTGAAAGTTCCCCTTGTCGGCCACTGCCCCCACTGCCCCGCAAGCAGGGCGTTTTTTGCGGCCGCCTCGCACCTTTCGGGAATCGAATACGTACCCCCAAAAATCCCGCCTTTCGAAAGATTCATGGCAATGGTGAAAAACGCGATGAGGGCAAAAAGGCGTTAGATAGCAGATTTTAGGTATGCAAAGAGCGGCAAAAAACAAACCAAAGTCACCAGTACTTGTGCTTGACAAAAAGCTTTGCCGCAGACACCCAGAAAATCCCTGCAATCATTATCAGCATGAATGACAGGAACAGGGTGCCGTAAAATGAACCTGAAGTGGTGCCAAGCGCCCATTCGATGTTTGCGGCAAAAAGCGTTGCTA
>JBNGEE010000052.1:0-5455 GCA_049975565.1 Candidatus Aenigmatarchaeota archaeon | reverse complement strand
CCTGATTAATTATAGCGTTGAATCCAGGCATCTAAAATTAGAAATGCCTCTAATAATTATGCCTAAAATTTTCATCTTCGGCGACAGCCTGCCTTACGGGAAATGGGACTCAGAAATTGGCGGCTGGGCGAACAGGCTGAGGGTCTGGCTCGACGAAAAGGTGCTTTCCGGAAAGGGTTACTTCGAGACATTCAACTTCGGGGTGCCCGGCGACAGTTCGGCCGGGCTTTTGGCGCGCTTCGAGTCCGACCTTCTGCCAAGGTGGAAGGAAAGCGAAGACGCAATAATAATTTTTCAGATTGGGATAAATGATACTCAGTTTGTCTCAAAGGAGGGCGCCCTTCGGACGACAAAAGCGGATTTCGGGTCAAATATCTCCAACCTTATAGGAATCGCCCAAAAATACACGAAAAAAGTCATCTTCATCGGCATTACTCCGGTCAACGAGGAGCAGACGCTTACAGTTCCTTGGTACCACGACGACTATTATAAGAACGCCACAATTTGCGAATACAGCGGGATAATTGAGCAGGTTTGCAATAAGAAGGGCGCAAAATTCATCGACCTCTTCGAAAAATTCCATGACGAGAAGGCGTACTTCGAGAATCTTGAGGACGGGCTTCATCCAAATGACAAGGGCCACGCATGGATTTTTAGGGTTGTGCGGGATTTTTTGGTTGGTAAAAATCTGCTTGGATAGTATTTGCTCATTTGCCTTTTTTCGATTCAAGATACTCCCGTTTAATCCGCATATATTCTTTTGCTGTTTTGGATGCTGTGATATATCTATAGTCCGGTTCGTATTCGACATCCAATGCCGTAATGCAGGGGACTCCTTGTGAATCATGCTTGGGCGCGCATTTGATATGCGGCAAGTGGTCGTATTTATGGAAATCTTGGATGTCGAGAGGTTTATAAACTAAATCGGAATCAGATTCCCACCAGTCATGAATGAGTTTAGGATCATATACCATGATAATGAGATAGGTTCCTTTTGCGCAATAGAACTCGATATCCTCTTCCGATGAAAGCTCAGCGCTTTTTTTGTCAAACACGACTTCCGCTACAGCTACGGGCGTTTCCATAACAGGAATCCTTCTTGAATAAATTATACTTGGTTTAGTAGGGCTTTCGTATGGTTTTTGCACTCTTTTCGTAATGCCCTCCCTTAGTCAATCGCCTAATTTTGCCCCCTGTTTATTAAAGAATACCCCAGAAGTTACTAATGGCGCTTGCAATCATAAGCACAGGCCTTACGCGCTTTGGCGAGCTTTGGGATTATTCCTGGGAGGCTCTCGTAAAGGAGGCGTGCGGCGAGGCGATAGAGAGGGCGAACATTGAGGTTAAGGATATCGATACGGGTTTTTTTGGGAACATGAACTTGTCACGCTTTGACGGGCAGGACCATCTGGTGGCGAGAATTCCTGAGATTCTCGGGCTCAAAAGGGCTGTCCGGACAGAGGCCGCCTGCGCGTCGAGCAGTATCGCGCTGAAACTCGCGGCGACCGAAATCGAGCTTGCGGCGCTTAAAGGCGAGCATCGGGTGGCGCTAGTATGCGGCTTCGAGAAGATGACAGACCAGCTTACGGGCAGGACGACAAACATCCTTGCCTCGGCATCGCACTTCGACACGGAAGTCATGAACGGCGCGACTTTTCCGGGGCTCTACGCCTTGATGGCCGAGCGCTACCTGCACGAGACCGGCGCCACCGAAAACGACCTGCACGCGGTGGCGATAAAGAATCACAAGAACGCGACCCTCAACGACAAGGCAATGTACCGGAAAGAAATCAACATGAACAGCTTCAAAGTTCCTGTCGCAAGCCCCCTTACGCTTTTTGACTGCTCCCCGATTTCGGACGGTGCGGCGGCTTTGATTCTCACGACCGAGGAATGCGCAAAGCACCTCGGCGCGGACTACGTCAAACTCGAGGCGGTCGAGTTCTGCAACTCGACAATTTCTCTTGCGGCAAGGCCGGACCTCCTAACCCTTGACTCCGCGGCGTGCGCGGCAGAGGCCGCGTACAAAAGGCTCAATATTTCGGCAAAGGATGTAAACCTGATAGAGGTTCACGACTGCTTCACGATAAACGAGATTCTCTGCCTCGAGGCGGCGGGATTTGCGAAGAGGGGCGGGGGCTACAGGCTTGTGCGTAGCCTTCTGCCTTATGAAGACATAAACGACAGGGAAGCCCCGATACCCTACATAAACGGCGGAAGGGAGCTTTTCGTGAACACTTCCGGGGGCCTCAAGGCAAAGGGCCACCCGGTGGGCGCGACGGGAATCGCCCAGATAATTGAAGTCTGCAGCCAGCTTTTGGGGCGCGCCGGGAAAAGAAACGCGCACCCGAAAATCGGGGCGACATTAAATATTGGCGGAACGGGAGGGACAGCATCCTTTTCCGTTCTGAGGTGCTGATTATGCCCAGGCCCGCCAAAATTCAGAGAACAAACCACTTTGAGAATGTGAGGCTTGAGGGGGAAATTTACTCCAAGAGCAAGCTCTTCGTGGCCTCCGACCTCTTCCAGTTCGAGCGAAAGTTGCCATATGTCACGGCGCTCATAAAGTGCGGCGAAAAGCTGATTTTCGGGCTCGTGGACGAGTACGACACAGAAATCGGGGAGAGGGTCTTCTCGAGGGTCGGACTTATTGGGGTAAATGACATAGGGCTTAGGATATACGGTGCTGTCTGGCAGAAAAAGCGGCTCTTCGAAAAGCCTGTGATGAAATCGGCGGGCGAGAAGAGGGTCGCGCCTGAGAGTTGCTGTGCAGGCATAGAGGGCTACGGCGCTTATGTCCCGCGCCACCGCCTTGACCTCTCAAGCCTTGGCTCTGTTTGGGGTAAAGCCGCCAAGGGGATGAAAAGCTTTCCGGGAGACTTCGACGACCAGGCCGCTTACGCATGCAACGCCGCCCTTGACGCCCTTCGCCATGCGGGGGCCGACGGGAAAACACTTAGGTTTATCGAGGTCGGAAGCGAAAGCAAGGTGTACTCGGTAAAGCCAACTGCAAGCATAGTTGCTGGAATGCTAAAGGCGAACTCGTGCTTTGCCGCTGACAACGAGTTCGCCTGCAAGGCCGGGACCCAGAGCCTCGTGAACGCCTGGAACTTTGTCTCGAGCAGGGGCGGGCTTGCCCTCGCCATCGGCGCGGACTCGGCTCAGGGCGCGCCAAACGACGCGCTTGAGATGACCGCCGGGGACGGTGGGGCGGCGTTCGTAATCGGCTGCGAAAACCCAATCGCGCTAATCGAGGAGGCGGTAAGCTACACGACAGACACATCGGACTTCTGGAGAAACGAGGGAGACAGGTTCCCCCAGCACGCGGGGAGGTTTTCGGGAGACCCTGCGTTCTACAGGCACACAATCGCCGCGGCGCGCCACCTGATGAACCGGATGAAGCTCGAGCCAAAGGACTTCGATTACGTCATCTTCCACCAGCCTAATTCAAAATTTCCGAGGGTGGCGGGAAAACTGCTTGGATTCACAACCGAGCAGGTTGAGCCGGGGATTGTCTTTGACTGGATAGGAAACACCTACTCCGCAAACTCGCTTCTTGGCCTTGCAAAGGTGCTTGACCGGGCGGCCCCGTTTCAGAGGATAATGATTGTCTCGTACGGCTCGGGGGCGGGAAGCGACGCGATATCCTTTGTCACCACGCCGCAAATCGAAAAGAAGCGCGCCCTTAGGGAGAGGTCGGTCAAGAGCTGGCTCGGGGAAACTGACCAGGATACAATTCTTATTGAGGGCTACGGGAAATATCTGAAGAATAAGGGGATTATCTGAATGATATTTTTTTGAAGTAAGGGCTTTTTTGGATTGTTTCGTTTCCGGCTCAAAGAAGCACTACAGTCGCAAGCCAGAGGAACACGAAAAAGCCGCAGACGTCGGTCGCCGCGGTGATGAAAACCGCTGACGAGGTTGCCGGGTCCTTTCCGAGCTTTTTCATGAGAAGAGGGGCGGTGGAGCCAAAAAAGCACGCGAGTATCAGGTTTACGATGATGGAAATGCCCACGATTGCCCCAAGAAGCGGCGAGCTGTGGACCGCAAGGGCGAAAACCGATATTGCGGAGCCGACAATCAGCCCGTTCATGGCACCGGCAAGCATCTCGTTGAATATAATCTTTCGCCCGGCTTTTGGGTTTATCTCGTTTAGGCTTAACCCCCTGACAACCACGGCAAGTGTCTGGGTCCCGGCGTTTCCGCTGATTCCTGCAATGACCGGCATATAGACGGCAAGGAGGGTGAAAGCCGAGAGGGTGTCCTGAAAAAGCCCCACGACAAATGCCACGAAGAACGCGGTGACGAGATTTACCAAAAGCCAGCGGTATCGGTTTTTCACTTTCAGAAGCGGCGGGTCGAAAATGTCTTCCTCCTTCTCGACCCCCGCGAAGCCATAGAAACTCTCGGTGGAGTGCCTCGTTATGAGCGGCAGTATGTCGTCCGAATAAATCACCCCGAGAATGCTTCCGTCGTCATCAGTTACCACCACCTTGTTGTGCCTGTGCTTCTTGAAGGTTTTTACCACCTCTGTTTCGCCGGCGTCGTATGTGATGTGGGGGACTTTTTTAACATACTTTGCCACGCTCTCGCCGCTTTCGTGAAGCATTGGGATGTGCCCTAAAAGCTCCCCGACAAGGGCGCCTTTGTCCATCACGAGAATCGTCGGGAATTTTCCCGTGCGGCACTCGTGCTCCCGGAGCGTTTTGCAGACGTCCCCGAATTTTGCGTCCGGCCCGACTTCCACATAATCGAGGCTCATTAGCCCCGCGGCGGTCTTTGGGTTGAACTTCAACAGAAGTTCTACTTTTGTCCTGAGGTCGTCATTTAGCTGCCCTGTTATCCTCTTCCTCCTTTTCGGGTCGAGGCTTTGCAGGAGGTCTGTCGCCTCGTCGGGGTCAAGGTAATGCGCGAACCCTATAACCTCGGAATCGGACAGCGAGGAAAGTATCTTCAGGCGCACAGTCTTTCGCATGTTTAGAAGTGCCCGTCCCTGCTCGTTTTGCGGCAGGCTTCTGAATTGGGCTTCCCTGTCTCCCGGGCGTCCCGTGCCGTTCAAAGCCGCTTCAATATCCCGCTCTTTTTGCATCCTCAATAATTATATTCGGTTTTTTTTGAATAGCGAAATAGGGTCTATTCTATTGTAGCCACGAGCGCCGAGCCGAGATATATTAAGTAATCGGAGTCGGACGCGAAATCCGCGCTTATTTCGGCCTCGTACGTGAAAGGCAACCCTGTCGTCATAGGGCTGGCGCTTGGCAGAGTTATCGCAGGCTCTGCCGGCCCTGTGTAATCGAGGCTTGCGTCATCGGGGGCGGCCGTAGCGATGCTTACCGAACCCGCGAAATCCTTCCTGTCAAAGAAATGGTAGACTTCAATATTCACTGTGTCTGCGTTGGGCAGGCCGCGCTTGTCAATTTTAAGCGAAACTTTCACGGAGCTTTTGCTTTTAGAG
>JBNGEE010000051.1:0-5455 GCA_049975565.1 Candidatus Aenigmatarchaeota archaeon | reverse complement strand
CTTCAGGGTTTCGTCGGCAAGGGCTTTTGGCACCTTCGCCTTTGAAACCGCCGCCCTAACTTTCTTTCCCCTCTCGCGCAGGTTTCGGATGTCGTGGGTGTTTAAGTCCTTGAGAATACTCCTGATTACGCCATCAAGTCGGTTTTCCTTTATGAACAAATCGTAGGCATCTGCCGTCAGGGCGAAGCCATTAGGGACCCGCACGCCCCTTTTGCCGAGCTTATTGTATATTTCCCCAAGCGAGGCGTTCTTTCCTCCTACAATCGGCACATCATGGTTGCAAATTTCAGAAAACGGTATGATTAGCCGCATAAAAATAGGGAGAAGATATTAATAAGCGGCCAGTTTTTGCGGGAGATGGTGATTCTACTCTTGGATAATTCTTTAAATACAGGCTTACTTGTAAAATAACGGATATCCTTAAGAAAGGTGATTTCTCGATTATTCCTGAGACAGTCGAAGCTTTGAAACATTATATGAATTCCCCCTTGATACCTGAATATATTCTATCTACCGAAATGAGGAAGGCTATTGTAGAGGGGGTAGAAAACGCTCGTTACCATCATAAATATTCGGCGGACGGCTGGAGCCAGTTCGGGGCGGCGGCCAACTTCCTCTATGACCATGCTATGGCGAGCAACCATCCCGATGACGGTTTGGAGAATGACCTGAACCAAACGATTATGGGCGAAGACGGAAGAAAGTTCATAGAAGGGGTAATCAAATCGCAAAAGTATTATAATCCCCGCGCAAAGGTCAGGAACGACTTAGGCGCGCTTTCGAACGCTTTGGAGGTGCTGATTTACGCGGATTCTCTTGGAATTGAACCCACGGAAGTATACCCTTCGATTTGCGAGGACGCAACAGTTTGCCTGAAGAGAAGCATTAAGAAAGTCAGGGAAACGCCAAAAGGAAGCACATTTGATATAGCCAAGCACACATCATCCCGGCTCTCGATAATCGAAAATCTGGCCGATGTCTACGAAAGATGCGTAATTGAGGCGTTCATAGATAAGGGGTCCGAGCATGATTCATAAATAGCGTCAATTTATAAATAATGGGACTTTTCGATTTTGTGGTATCTGAAAAATCAGGCCCTGATTCCTTTTTCAATCTCCTCCTTTGTGACCTCCTTTAGTTCGCTCTCTCTCATCCGGATAAGGCTTAGGCCGCCGATTGCCGTCCTTTTGAGGCCCATCACGCGGTAGCCGAGCTTTTCCATCATCCGCCGCACAATCCGGTTTCGCCCCTCGTGAAGAGTTATCCTGATTTTTTCGGGCCGCCCCAAAATCCGCACAGAGTTCGGTGTCGCCCGCCGCCCGTCAATCATCACCCCGGCCTCCATGCGCTCCAAATCCCGCTCCTTGAGGGGCTTATTTAGCGCGACTTCATAGGTCTTTTCGACCTCAAATCTGGGGTGGGCAATCAAGTTTGCAAGCTCGCCGTCGTTTGTGAGAATCAAAAGCCCCTCCGAGTCCATGTCAAGGCGCCCGACCGGAAAAAGCCTTTCCTTTATTTCGGCCTCCCTCAAAAGGTCGTCCACGCATGGCCGCTGGAACTGCTCATTCATTGTCGTGATATAGCCCTTTGGCTTATATAAAAGGAAATACCGCTTTTTCCAGGGCCGAAGCGGAATTCGGTTCACGGCGATTTTGTCGGTTTTTGGGTCGGCCTTGTCGCCAAGCTTCGCCGCCCTGCCGTTGACCTTGACCGCGCCCTTTTTTATCAGTTCTTCGGCCTTTCTCCTCGAGCAGATTCCGGCCTTCGCGATAAGCTTTTGGATTCGTTCTTCCATAAAGAGGGTTGTTTCTTTGAAAGGTAGCTCACCTATAAAGATGTTTAAATACTTTAGGATAGTTATTTATGGGACAGAAAAAAAGCTGTTGGCGATTTGTGACATAAATACAGAATACCATTTGGGGCACATCTTCGAATACGCGGGTTACCAGTTTGACCCCCTCCACAAGATACTCAACTACCCATACAGCCTTTCGGACGAAGAACTGTACAAGGTGTGGGAAAATATCCCTAAGGGCTATGATGCGACCATTGTCTTTTCCGGCTATGAAGGCATATTTACTAGACTTAAGGAGCCACAAGCCCCGAAAAAAGCGGTTTACTGGTGCACGGGCCGTGGAGAAAGCACTATCCGGGAAAGAGAATGCGCAGAGAATCTAGATTTGATTATAGGAGATGATATAAAGGTTGTCACGAGAATATCAGAACTGATAAATCCGATTTTTGAAAAATAGGCTTTTACAATCGGTTTCCGCATTATTATTATGCCCAAAACAGTCCTCGTATTCGGCACCTTCGACATCCTCCACCCCGGCCACGAGTTTTTCCTCAAAGAAGCGAAAAAGGAGGGCGATTTTCTGGAGGTGGTTGTCGCAAGGGACGAGACCGTGCTAAATGTCAAAGGCAAACTGCCACAAAACAACGAAGCCGCCCGCCTCGAAAAACTGAAGTCCCTTCCCTATGTCAAAACAGCAATTCTTGGAAATGCGGGCGACAAGTACGGAATAATCGAAGAGTTAAAGCCGGATGTGATAGTTCTCGGCTACGACCAGAGCACCTTTACTGAAGGTCTGGAAAAGGAACTAAAAAAGAGGGGTATCAAAACCAAAATCGTCCGCCTCGAAAAGTCGCTTCGTCCCGACATCTACAAGTCCTCAAAGATGAGGCGGGCCGCCCGAAGCATGCCTTAAATCTCAATAATAGCTATTTATATATGGAGCCTACGACATTTTTTGCCATCGCCGCGATAATAATTTTCCTCGGTTTTGCGGGCGAGCTTGTCTTCAAGAAGACAAATATTCCCGACGTCCTGTGGCTCATGATTTTCGGGGTGGTTATAAGCCACGTATTGGGCTATACCCAGACAGAAGCGATGGAGAGCTTTGCCGCGATTTTCACGACCTTCGCGCTTATATTCATCCTTTTCGAGGGGGCGCTCCACCTGAGGGTCCGGGAGATTTTCAAGGGAGTGTACGGCGGCTCGCTTCTCTCTGTCGTAAACTTCGTCGCAAGCGCCCTCGTGATAATCGCAATCACACAGATTCTCGGCTACCGGCCGGTGCAAAGCGTACTTCTCGGAACAATCCTTGGCGGCACGTCATCTGCGGTCGCAATCCCAATCGTGAAGAGGCTCAACATATCCAAGCAGGCGGTCTCGTCTCTCGTGCTCGAGTCTGCATTAAGCGACGTCCTCTGCATTGTCGGGACACTTACCGTTGCCGGCGTTTACGTGGCGGGGGTCCTTGACATTGCCGGAGTGATAAACATCCTGATGGACAAGTTCGTGGTGGCGCTCTTCATCGGCGGGGCGGGAGGCTATCTGTGGCTCCATGTTCTCCGGAGGATATCGCACCACGCCAAGTCCTATATGATAACCGTGGCTTTTCTTCTCATGATTTACAGTTTCGCGACATACATACATAGCGAAGGCGCGATGGCGGCTCTTGCGTTCGGGCTGGTGCTTGGAAACTCGGACAGGATTATGAAGTTGAAGCCTGGAGGCGACCCGAACTCCGGCCAGTCGACCATTAAGTCCTCGGAGATATTCTTCTACGCGGAGATTTCCTTTCTCGTCAAGTCGTTCTTCTTCGTCTATCTGGGCATGATTCTCAATTTCATGAGCCCCGCTCCCTACATCATAGGCGGGGCAATCGTGGCGGGCCTTTATCTGGTGAGGCCCGTTTCCACTCTGATAGCCGGCAGGATGCTTATGCCCGAGGACCGCGCGGTTACCGACAGCATGATCCCAAAAGGACTCGCCGCGGCGGTTCTCGTATCCCAGCCCGAAGTCATGATGCTTATGCCCGACGGGACCCGGAGCGTTGTCCTCGCCGTAATCCTGATATCCATAATCCTGTGCACGATATTCGTCTTTTTGGCCGAGAGGAAAAAGTTCCTTGGCCTGAGCAACTTCTATCGGAAAAAAATATTAAGAAAGGAAGACGCCCCCTGCAGCCCTCTGCCAAAACCGAATTCAGGAGAAAAAACTCCACCAGCGGCAAATGAAGTTCCTAAGCCGCAGGAAAAAGAAACCGGGCCGGAAAGCAAATTCCGCCCCAGCTTAATCAGGAGGCCGGAAAAAGGCGAAGCGCCGGAAAAAGAAGCCAAAACCAAATAGGATTACTTATTCCCAGTCTTTCCAAACGCCGCATCCGCTTACAGCCAACCTTTCCTGCGAAAGTATATAACTATTGCCCCGCTGAGAAGAATCATAAACCCCCAGACGTAATAATAGCCCATCCTCATCCCAAGCTCCGGCATGTGCTCGAAGTTCATCCCGTAGAGGCTGGTGATGAAAGTGAGGGGGATAAATATGGTTGCAATAATTGTCAGCATCTTCATCACCTCGTTCATCCTGTTGCTCACGCTCGAGAGGTACACGTCAATCATGCCCGATACCATGTCGCGGAAGGTCTCTATGATGTCTATAACCTGACCGTGTGGTCGTAGAGGTCACGGAGGTAAATCTTTGTCGGCTTCTGTATCAGTTTCGACTCCGCCCTCTGGATGCCGCTCACGACCTCGCGGAGCGGCCAGACGGATTTTCTCAGGTCTATGAGGCTGTTTTTGAGGCGGTGTATGGTTGCTATCGTGCCCGGGTTTGGCCTCTCAATAACCTCTTCCTCTATCGCCTCTATCTCGTCGTCCAGCCTCTCGAGCACGAGGAAATAATTGTCGACTATCGAGTCTAAGAGGGAGTATGCCATGTAGTCGCTTTTCATCTTTCGGATTTTTCCCTTGCCGCCCCTTATCCTGCTCTTTATCTGCCCGAAAAGCCCGTTGTCTTTCTCCTGGAATGAGATAACAAACTTG
This sequence comes from Candidatus Aenigmatarchaeota archaeon, assembly GCA_049975565.1. GTDB lineage: Archaea > Aenigmatarchaeota > Aenigmatarchaeia > QMZS01 > QMZS01 > JAFGCN01. The sequence continues at coordinate 625 of JBNGEE010000051.1, read as the reverse complement.
CTCCCGAGAACCAGGCTTATTTGCTCCACCTCAAGCCCCTTTTCCCGGCTATAGTGGATTGCCTTTGCGACGATGAAAATGTAGTTCCCGTAGTCCTCGATTTTCGCCCTCTGGGTCGTGTTCTCGATGTCCTCGAGTACAAGGGGGTGCAGCCCGAACGCCCTGCCCATCTCCTCGATAATCTTCGTGTCGTGTATCCCTGTCACGTTAATCCACGTGACTGTCGGCCTTTTGAGGTACTTGAGGCAGGACCTGGGGGAATCCGCAACCAGTTCCTCAAAACGGGATTCGCTGTAGTCTATGACGCGGATTTTTACCTCGCGCGCCTTTTCATCGCCCGTGTAGACTATGGTTCCCGGGGAAGACCGAGCCCGGTTTTCTGTGGCACATCCAGGGATTTTGGCATAATAATTTCTAAAGTCTTATTTTATGGCAGAGAAAGATTACTACAAAATTCTTGGGGTCGAAAAAGGGGCGACATCAGACGAGATTAAGAAAGCCTTCAGGCGCCTTGCGCGAAAATACCACCCTGACGTCGCCGGGAAGGGAAGCGAGGAAAAGTTCAAGGAGATAAACGAGGCGTTTCAGGTGCTCGGCAACGAAAAGGCGCGCGCGCAGTATGACC
>JBNGEE010000050.1:0-5480 GCA_049975565.1 Candidatus Aenigmatarchaeota archaeon | reverse complement strand
TATTCACCCAGTACCGCGCGACTGCAAACATGATTTTCAAAAAGCTCAAATCCGCCGAGGGAATAAAGCCGGTGATACTTATCGGGCAGAAATCCGGCCTCACCCAAAAGGAGCAGGTGCGCGTAATCCGCGACTTTGAGGACGGGTTTTTCAATGTGCTTTTGTGCACCTCAATCGGGGAGGAGGGTCTTGATATCAAGGGCGTCGGAACGGCCATCTTTTACGAGCCGGTGCCCTCAGAAATCCGAAACATCCAGAGGCGGGGGAGGGTCGCAAGGCTCACCAAGGGCAAGCTCTACGTCCTTGTTACCAAGGGAACGCGGGACGAGGCTTATTACTGGACGGCGTACCACAAGGAGAAAAAGATGGGAAGAAGCCTTGCCGGAGAGTCGGAAACATCGGGGCCGGAAATCTTTGGCCTGAAAAGCGGACAGAAAAAACTCTTTTAGCGCTTCTTCTTCGGCGAAACAGACTTTACCGGCATGTCCACCCCTGCCAGACTCTCAGGCACTTCAACCGCCCGGAAGCTTTCGGGGCGGTCACCAAGAAGCGGCTCAAGCTTTTTTCGAAGCTCCGCGGGATACTCGACGCCCTTTGAGTGAAGCTCGATTTCAAGCCCGATCTGATAGACTTTTCCGCCCAGAGCCGAGCACAAAATGAGCAGCACGAAAAACGCCGCGAAAGCGGCGATAAACCCTCCGGGCCCGTGGATGAGCCCAAACCACAGGCCGACCCCCAGAAAAACCAGAGGGAATACCATTATCAGGACGGCGGCCAGCCGCAGAAGCTTTCCGAAGAGGCAATCCTTTGAGGGCATAATTACTCTCTACGGATATTATACTCTTGGGGGCTTTCTTCACCCCTCCCCGATTACCGGGACTTTTTGCTCAGCTTGGCAATGTCTCGCAGATGCTTATCTTCATCCACCAGAGCCAGAACCCCCATCCAGCCGCAGTCGAGGCAGACGTACTTTCCGCTCTGGCCTCCGATATCGATGGACAGGTTTTTCGAGCCGCACTTCGGGCATTTTTTGGGTTGTTTCATAACTAACGCCCGATATTGTAGATAATCTTAAGCGTAGAACTTTAGAATGACGCTGGGGGCAAGATTTGAAATCGCGGAAACCTCTGCGCCAAATTAACAGTAATATTCCTGCGTAGCAGGTAACTACTTTTTTTGGCGTTGAGGCCTTTTCTTCGCAAGAAAAGGCTTCACTCGCGCCTCCTTAACGGAGACCAGCTTTCCAGGCTGGCGCCTTATTGTGGAGCTTTTTGCTTAAGATTCCCTCGTCCTACGGACGGGGGCATCGTTCCTCTGGAACGCTTGTTCTTTCTTCAGAAAGAAAAGCTTAACCACTCGGCCACCCCAGCATAATTAATGTCCGCCAAATTATTATAATTGGATTTCGCACCCCCTGAAGATTTTTTTAAAAATGGGCCCACAGTCATCTTTTAGAAAAGGCCGACACCCTAAATTAAATTCCTGCTTCGCAGCCAAATAATAGGCGCTCGTAGAAAAAACTAATTTTGAAATGGGCCCGCCCAGATTCTCATCGCCGGATTATATTCGTTTTCCGCAGGAAAACGTAAATTGCTTCTTTTGGCTTTGAGGCCTTTTCTTCGCAAGAAAAGGCTTCATTTGAACTGGGGATCTCCGCGATGTCAACGCGACGTCCTAACCAATTGCCCCCTTAGCAGCGGACATTGGGTCGCTGGCTATGATCTAGACCACGGGCCCATAAATAAAAAAAAGAATTTTTACTTTAAGCGATTCTTCTCGCAAAACGCCTGTAAAGGTCAGACCGTATAAACTCGAAATCTTCGGGGGTGTTGTTTTGGTAGTTTATGGGTTCATAATCCTCCCTCTCTATAGGCTCTTCCCAGCGCTTTTCCCAGTGGGATAAATGCTCCTTTTTCCTGCCTCGCTTGGCGTTTCTGCTTTCAAGGACTTCTTTGTCCACATCCAGCCATATCAGGCTCTTTTTTGCGGGCAGGCTTTTGATTTCGTCTGGAGTTTCTGGAGTGCGATAGGAGGTGGAGAGAAAATAGCTTCGGGTGTCATTGTTTGTGCCGGTAGTGTCAACCACAGTATCGAGCCCTTCCGCTAAAAAACTCATCTGGAAGTATTTCATATTGGACCATAGCAGATCTTCTTTTTTTCGGCCAAGCTCCGTTTCACGCAGTTCTATATAACCCTGTCCATAGAGCGTTTCCCTAAGGCCGTCAGAAGACACTCTCGAAAAGTCATATTCTTTCACCAAGATATCTGCCACACGGGACTTTCCTGAAGAAGGTCACCCCGTTAGCACAACCAAATATGGATCTGTCATATATAGTATTACTCTTAAGTAGTATTTATAGTTTTATGTATAGTTCATCTCCCTCTCAAGAAGACCCCACTCTAACTATTCCACAACAACAGGCAGCCTCTGGGAAATCCCCCTTAAGAGCCTCTTTAGCTCGGATATGTCCTCCTCAAGGCAGTAGATTCTTGACTCAAGCGGCCTCATCTCGGGCGACCTTATCTCGTCGACCTTGTGCCGGATTTCGTCCCTGAAAAGGTCGAATTCCTTCATGGTGGCAAGCACCTTCATTTTTTCGCTGAGTATTATCAGAAGCTTGTTCATCTCGTCGTCGATGGTCTTTTCGACAACTTCAGTCTTGAGCCTGCCGAAGTCCTCCTCGATAGCCCGAAACTGCTTCCCGATGGATTTGATCCTCTTTGTTTGCTTTGCCAGAACTGAGTTCGTGTTTTCCTCAAGCCTGTCGGCGAAGTCTCCAACCTGTTTTATCAGTTTAGCCCCGGTCTTGTTAGTCATAGCGAGTGCCTCTCCTTCGATGCGGGCAAGACCCAATTGAACCTCGTTTTTCAAAGCAGTCGCGGCCACATCATTTTTCTCGTCCTGCCTCGAAATCTCTGCCCTTACTTCGGATTTCAGGTTCCGGCTGAACGCCGCCATTGAGTCCTTGAGCTTGTCCTCGTTCTCTTCCATGAGCAAGAGCTCTTTTTTCAACTCCCCGAGTAGTGATTCGCCGTCCTTTCGCAAGACATTTATTTCCTTTTTGAGGGTGCCCAATTCGCCCACCGAACTGTCGAATTCCTCCTCCATCGCCCTGAGGCGCTCGACGGCCTCAAGCGCCGCGGACTTGATTTCCTCGTAAAGCTTCTTGTCCATATCCACCTCTTTTTTCAGGTCCTGCCAGGTTTCAAGAAGGGCTTTCGCATCAGCCAGCTTTTCGTCCAATTCAGAAATTTGGTTCCTGATATCTTCGACGGGCCTTAGGCGCTCCTGCACGAACTTCCTTATCTCCTGCTCGGACCGCTTTGCATCAAGCGAGCTTTTATCCTGGTGCTCAAAAAGCCTTCCCAGCGCAGTTTCCGCATTTTTCAGCCTTGTCTCAACCCCCTTCCCGGTTTTTGCGGCCCCTTCAGAAACCGCAGTTTCTATTGACGAGACCCGGATTAACGCTTCACCAAGCGCTTCCTTGAGGGGAACAATCTCTTCGTCCACAATCCTTTTTATTTCGGCTTTCGGGATTTCCGCAGGGGCTTTTACCTCCGCCCTCGGCAATGGGGTTTTCAGAGAGGCAACCCTGTCTTCAAGGCCGTTCAGTCTCTTCTCTATTTCGTCAAGAGGCTTTAGCTCCAACGAGACAGCCTTTTTAAGCTCGTCGCGCGGGAGTTTTGCACCCCCCTTCAATTCCCCGAATTCCTTTGAAATACCCTCAAGCGACTTTTTCAGCTCTTTGAGTTCGGCCTCAGTTTCCGGGCTTCTGCCGCCGCCCTTTCCCCTGCCGGCTTCGCTGAACATCTCATTCAGCTGTTCGGTCTTAACGAGGGCCTTGTCAACGTTTCTTGTTAGGATGTCGAGATATGCCATGAGGCTTATATTCTGCCCCGGAACCTTTGTCGCCTCAAGCAGGTTTTCCTCCTTTCCGCCTCTGGATTTCGGGAACGCCTTTTTATCCAGCTTCATAAGGACGGATTCCGCCTTTCTCTCGATTTTCTCGAGATGGTCGAGCCGGGTGTCGAATTCGGCAAGGCTTTTTTCGATTTGGAAAAAATTGAGCTTGACGCGCTCTTTCAACTTCTCGAACTCCTCAGCATCCATAATAATATATTCAGGATTAAGTATGGTTTAAAGACGGCTTAAATCTTGCCATGACCTTCGTTGCTATCAAAAAGAATATAAATAGTTTGTATATAGATTATGGTTGCAAAAAAGAAGGAAGCAAAAGAAGCCGGAGACGAGAGAAGCGCCGAAAAGATTCAGGAGGAGGCTGATTTGCAGGAACTGCTTGAGCAGAAGAAGGCGAGGATTAAGGTGATAGGCGCCGGAGGCGCCGGGAACAACACCGCCACAAGGCTTTTGGAGTCCGGAGTTGCGAAGGTAGATGTCGTCGCGGTAAACACCGACGCCCAGCAACTTCTCTACTGCAAAGCCGACAAGAAGATACTTATAGGAAAAGTCCTTACAAGGGGCCTTGGCGCCGGAGCGGACTCTCAGATAGGCGAGGAGGCCGCCAAAGAAAGTAGGGAGGAGATCAAAAAGTCGCTTACTGGAGCCGACATGATTTTCATCACATGCGGGCTTGGCGGGGGAACCGGGACAGGTGCCGCGCCGATAATCGCGGAAACCGCAAAGAAGCTTGGCGCACTGACTGTGGGTATAATCACGATGCCTTTCACGATGGAGGGCAGGCACAGGATGAACAATGCCTACGGGGGCTTGAGCAAGCTCGAAAAGCATGTGGACACCCTTATAATCATACCTAACGACAAGCTTCTGGAGATTGTGCCTGAAGTTTCAATAACTACCGCATTCAAAATCGCCGACGAAATCCTCGTAAACGCCGTTCGCGGCATAACAGACCTCGTAATGCAGCCGGGGCTCGTTAACCTCGACTTTGCCGACGTGAAGGCGGTCATGAGCGACGGTGGCCTTGCAATGATAGGCCTTGGAAGCTCTGACACCGAAAACCGCGCGATGGAGGCGGTCGAGAGGGCGCTAAACAACCCTCTTCTGGACGTCGACGTCGAGGGGGCAAAGGGAGCGCTTATAAACATATCCGGCGGGACGAACATAACAATCAGGGAATGCCAGGAAATAGTCGAGCGGGTGTCGTCAGTCCTTGACCCCAACGCGAAAATCATCTGGGGGGCTGTAGTGGATAAGACTCTCGGCGAAGGCGTAAACACCCTGATAATAGTCACCGGAGTGAATGCTTTGGACGAATTCGGCGAGAAGGAAGCTATCAAGGAGACCAAGAAAAAAGAGATGGAAAATGTCCTTGGCGTGGACGTGGTCGGGTAGATGTCCATACACGAGAAAATCGAGGAAATCAGGGAGATACTAAGCGAGAACGACGGTGATTTGGAGCTTATGGAATTCGACGAGGACAACAAAATCGCGCACATACGGCTGAAGGGAAGCTGTGTCTACTGCCCGTTTTCGAGGATTACCGTAAGCGAGATTATAG
>JBNGEE010000049.1:329-5492 GCA_049975565.1 Candidatus Aenigmatarchaeota archaeon | reverse complement strand
ACTTCGGGGAGGTCGCCTCTATCGCAAAAGAGAAGGGCGTCGAGGGGCTTATTAACATCAAAATCGAGATTGGTAAGCCGATAAAAGTGATGCTCGCGGAAAAAGCCCAGACACTCGAAAAGGCGCTCGAAGACGCGAAAAACCCCGCAATCGAGGTGAAGTACGACGGCCTGCGAACCCTCATCCAGAAAAAGGGCGAGAAAATCTGGATATTCACCCGCCGCCTCGAAAATGTGACAAAACAGTTCCCTGACATCGTGAAGCTGTGCCGCGAAAACCTCCTCGCAGAAGAAGCAGTATTGGAGGGCGAGACAATCGGGCTCAAGGACGGCAGGCCCGCCCCTTTCCAGGAGCTTTCAAAAAGGATTCACAGGAAATACGGCATCAAAGATACATCCAAGATTATCCCCGCGCAGGTAAACCTCTTTGACTGCCTCCTCGCCGACGGAGAGTCGCTTCTTGAGCGGCCGTTCTCCAAGAGGCGCGAGCGGCTCGAAAAAATCGTGAATGTTGTGCCGGGAAAGTTTTTGCTTGCAGAGCAGATAAGGACAAAAGACCTGAAGGCCGCAGAAAAGTTCTACAAAAAGGCGCTTGAGTCGGGGCAGGAGGGTGTGATAGTCAAAAACCTCGACAAGCCCTATCAGGCGGGCAAAAGGGTCGGGAACATGTACAAGGTCAAGCCCGAAAAGGAGACTCTCGACGTCGTTATAACCGGCGCGCAGTGGGGGGAAGGAAGGCGCGCAAACTGGCTTGCCTCATTCATCCTTTCGGTCAGAGACGAGGGAACAGGAGAATTTCGGGAAATCGGTAAGATGGGCACGGGGCTGACAGACGGGCAGTTTAAAGAAGCGACTGAACTCTTAAAGCCCCTGATAAAGCATGAGAAGGAAAACGGGGTCAGGATAAGGCCAAAAATCGTGATAGAGGTCGGCTATCAGGAGATACAGAAATCGCCAAATTACGACTCGGGATATGCCTTGAGATTTCCGAAGTTAATAAGGTTTAGGGACGACAAGAGCATTGACGACGTTGACACTTTGGAGCGTGTCCAGAGGCTTTTTGGAGGGTGATATAAAATTTCGCCGCCAAGTGTTTTAATGGACTTCAAGCCCGCCGTTGAAAAAGCAAAAAATGCCCGAAAAATCCTCATCGTGTCGCACTACGACTGCGACGGGCTGTGCTCGGCAAAAATCCTCAAAGACGCGCTCGGCAGGGAAGGAAAATCTGTAGATATCTTAATTGCAAAGGAGCTTACCACAGAAATCGTCGAAGAGGCGCTTGGAAAAAACGCGGAGCTGATGATATTCTCCGACCTCGGCTCGGGATATTTAAGCCTCATGCCAAAAGGCAAAGAAATTATAATCCTCGACCACCACGAGTCTGAAGACGTAGAAATCTCCGAAAATGTACTCCATATCAACCCGTGCCTTGGAGGCAAAGTTCTTTGCGGGGCGGGGGTGTGCTACCTTTTCGCAAAGGAGCTTGGCGAAAAAAACTCGGACCTAATAGACTTTGCGGTCATAGGCAGCATCGGCGACGGGCAGGTGGAAGAGGGCGAAAACAAGAAAATCGTTCGGGAAGCGCAAAAGCTCGGAAGGCTCACGGTCGAAAAGGGGCTCAACATCTTCGGCCACATGAGCCGGCCGCTGAGCGCCGCCTTCAAAAACTCGAACCACATCCCATTCAGCTCCGAATCGGAGATTATTCAGTTCTTCAGCAGCCTAAACATCAACCTCAACAACAACGGCAAGATCAAGAGCTACTGCGACCTCAAGGACAAGGAAAAGGAGCTCCTAAAGCTTGAGCTTTTCAAGGAGGTTTTGCGCCGCGACCTGCCCGACCCGACAAAGGTGTTCTCAAATATCTATATCCTGAGCAAAATGCCAAAACGGCTGATGGACGCGCAGGAATTCTCGACAATCCTCAACGCCTTCGGCAGGCTCGAAAAGTTCGGCGAGGTCTTTGAGTTCCTCGATGGAAAAACCAGCCTTCTCGAGCCGGTGATGCTTGAATACCGCCAGAAAATCGCGACCTACCTTTCGTGGACCTCCGCGAACCTCAAAAATTTCCCCTCTGGCAATAACACTGTTTTTATCGACGCTAAAGACAAAATCCACGAGAACATGATAGGCACAATCACATCGATATCCATAAACGGTCTGATAAAATCCCCTGTTGTGGTGGGGCTTGCGCAAGGCTCGGACGGAATAAAAATCTCGGCCCGCTCGAAAAGCGAAAAAATCGACCTTGACGCGGTTTTAAGCAATATCTGCGCAGAGCTTGGCGGCTACGGTGGGGGGCATGCGCAGGCGGCGGGGGGCAAAATCCCCGCAGATAAGTCCGAGGAGTTCATAACCCGCTTTCTGGACGCCTCAAAATGCCTCGGCGGCTGATTTCCCGTCAATTCCTCGGTTTTTAAAGATTCCTCCTATTGTAATTAATGAAGGCGAAAACCGAGTACCCGATTGTATCCCCGAAATTCCTTGGAGAGGTATCTTTAGGCATGACTTCCGCCGACAAGCCCCACAAGGTTATCGGCAGGAACCTGACGGTTTACGGCAGGCAGCTCGAGCGAAACTTCCCCAAGCACTACTACAAGTTCAGGTTCAAGATAGCCGCCCTTGACGGGGACACGCTTCGGACCGACTTTATAGGCCACGAGGTCTCGAGAACCTACATGTCACGAAACGTCCGGCTTCTTTCGACAAGAATCGACACAAACATCAAGGAAATCTCCGAGGACGGCTACGAGATAGTCCTAAAGCCCATCGTAATCACCTCAAAAAACATCTGCTCAAGCGTCGCGGCAAAGCTCAGAAAGGAGCTGTCTAAGTTCCTTCGACTCTATATCCAGAGAAACGACATGGAGACAATAACAAAAGAGATTATGTCCGACGAGCTTCAGTCATACCTCAAAAAGAGCCTCAACGCAATCTACCCGATAAACATACTCGAAATAAGGAAGAGTGAAATTCGGAAGGTTTCGAAAGAGTAAATTTTATTCCATTGCTGTGTTTAACGTTCTCAATAAATCCCGGCGTAGTCAAAGTACTTCCGGTACCACGGCTCCCGGTATTCGCAGCCGGTCAGCCTCGATGCAAGGCGCTTTATTCTCACCGACGACACCGAGTTTGGCCTGTGGTGGACGACCGGGACCCTTTTTGAGAGGGCGAACCTGACGCTTTCGTCGTGCGGGATTGTCTCTAAGATAGGGTTGTCCTCAAGCAGCGCCTCGACGTGGTCTTTTTGCGGCTCGTATGATTTGTTTCGGAACATGTTGATAACCGTGCCGAGGTAAACCTTATTCGACTCCTGCGCAAGGCGGATTGATTTCAAAAGGTCGGTGAGAGCGGGCAGGTCCGGCGTGGATATGCCAAGCACCTGGTCGGAGGCCCTAAGAACCGAAAGTGCCTCGCCGCCAAGCCCCGGCGCCCCGTCGATAAGAACATAATCGACTTTTCCAACCAGCTCTCCCAGGTGGCTCCTCAGATACGCCGGGTCGACTCCTGCAAGGTCGCTTAGGTTAATAGACGCGGGAACGATTTTCAGGCCGGAAGGAAGGACGTGCATCACGTCGAATATGTCCACTTTACCCTTGAGCACATCATGCAGCGTTACCGGATAAAGGGGTATCCCCGCGTGAATCCCAAGGTTTGGCGTTGTCATGTTGCCGTCGACGATTACCACATTTTTTCCGAAGTCCGTCATCGCCGCGCCGAGGTTGAAGGTAAGGGTGGTCTTTCCGACTCCGCCCTTTCCCGACAGGATACCTATGACATTTGTATAAGCCATAATTATATTGTCTTATTAAAAATGGCAATCATACATTTTCACCCCTTCTTATTGCCAAAATTACTTCCTCTTTTTGGCGGGGAAATATGAGCTATACAGAGATAACGCAACCCTATATCCAAAAATCAGGACGACAAGCACCACAAGCCCGTATACCGCAAATTTCACCGCCGAGAAGAACAGTGCCACGGTTCCGGTAAATATATCCATCGTGGTGTTCGAGATGTCGTCAAGCGCGTACTTTATCTTGTTTCGGAGCCTGTTGCCGAGGTTCTCGGGCACCACCTTCACGGACTTTTTCTGCTGGAGCGTGACGGTCATCGTCGAGAATTCGCTTTGCTTTTCCTTCGAGGTCAGGGAGGACTCGTAGCTTTTCTGGAGGCGGCGAAGCTCAAGCTCCTTTTCGGTAATCCTGAAAAGCATGTCCACCTGCTCGTCTGTGAGCTCCATGCCGTTTGCCTTTTCCCGAAGCACCTCGTAGTCGGAAATTGTCTTTTCTATAAGCTCGAGTTCGTCAAGCTCCCTCTGAGTGGAAACAGAAATTCAGGTTGAATGACTTCTCGTCGTAGCGGTCCTTAAGAATCTCGACGAATGTCTCGAATTTGTCCGAAGGAAGCCTTACGGTCAGATAATGGTTAACATAATAGTCGCTTTCGCTTTTCTGGGTGTTCTCGACGTAGCCATCATAGCTTTCGGCAAGCGCCTTTATCGCCGCGGAATCCGAATCTGCGGTTTTTGTCTCGATATTCATCGAGCCGCTTTTGACCTCGACGTACGCCCCCCCGTCAGAACCGTCCCAGGGCTGGGGAACGGATGAGGTTGACCTTGCGTAAGACTCCCCGTAAGATTCATCCGCATAGTCATATGAGATTCCCGGCGCCACCTGCGTGGTGGAGTACCCGCCGTATGCCTTTTCGCTAAGGACCGAGTTTGAAACTCCGAAATAAGCAAAGGGTCCGATTTCAAGCAATAGCAAGGCACCAAGTACAATGATTACTGCCGCGGCAATTTTGTTCTCCTTCGCCCACGAAACAGCATCGTCAAGAGCCTTCATAATAAGACCTATGTTACTTTATATTACTTTATAAATATAAGCGCCTCAGGAAGGATTTCCGACTGCCGACAAGCAGTAAAATAACCCGCGAAGCGGGGAATCTGCTTCTTTTTGGCTTACTCGAACCTTCGACCTAATGGTTAACAGCCATTCGCTCTACCTGCTGAGCTACTGAGGCATAACCTAAACAAGGTAAAAATAAATTATGTGATTTGCGGTTTTGGCCCCGGCAGTCACCATATTGGCAGGCCTTATTTGCCTGCTGCTCAGTCCTAACCCACCCTATATGGAGGCGCCCGAAAAAGTAGTCCATAATC
>JBNGEE010000049.1:0-319 GCA_049975565.1 Candidatus Aenigmatarchaeota archaeon | reverse complement strand
GGAAAGCAGAGCAAAAGGCCTGATGTTTCGGGAGAGTTTAGGCGATGATGAAGGTATGCTCTTCGTATTCGAAAAAGAGGGGCACTGGAGTTTCTGGATGAAAAACACCATAATCCCCCTGGATATTATCTGGCTTTGCGAAAACCTCACCATCGTCCACATCCAGACAGCGCCGCCATGCAGGGAAGACAACTGCCCGTCCTACCGCACACCAGTTCCTGCAAGTTACGTCCTTGAGGTTAATGCCGGATTTTCGGATAAGAACGGTATTTCAGCCGGAGACACGGCGACTTTTGAATACAAATAAGAAGCCTTGCAG
>JBNGEE010000048.1:0-5630 GCA_049975565.1 Candidatus Aenigmatarchaeota archaeon | reverse complement strand
GACCAGTTCGGCACGGCCGAAAGCATAGGGCCTCAGGGATTCTCATCTCAGGACTTCGACTTCGGCGATATCTTCTCGGACTTCGGGTTTGGGGACATATTCAACATTTTCACCGGCGGTGGCAGAAGAGGCTCGGAGCCGTCAGCAATGGCGGGGGCCGACCTGAGATATGACCTCGAAATAACCCTTGAGGAGGCATTCGGTGGCATCGAGACGGAAGTGGAATATATGTCTACGGCCGAGTGCAAGGAGTGCCGGGGCACGGGCGCCAAGGGCGGAAAAGAGGAGCCCTGCCCCGATTGCGGCGGCCAGGGAAGAATTCGGCGAATCCAGAGGACGCCTTTCGGCCAGTTCTCGAGCATCACCGCATGCCCGAAATGCGGGGGCAGAGGCAGGTTTGCAAAGTCGCCATGCTACGCATGCTCTGGTCGCGGGGTTGTACAAAAAAAGAAAAAAGTTACGGTCAAAATCCCCGCAGGCGTCGAGCACAACTCGTACCTAAGGGTCGCTGGGCAGGGCGAGGCAGGACTAAGGGGAAGCCAGCCCGGAGACCTATATGTTTTTGTGAGAATAAAGCCCCACAAGGTTTTCGAGCGCAAAGGCGACGACCTTTTCTGCGAGAAGACATTAAGCCTCTCGCAGGCGATTCTTGGCGGCGAAATCGATGTAAAAACCATCGAAGGGAAGGCAAAGCTTAAAATCCCAAAAGGCACCCAGAGCCACACAATTTTCAGGCTGAAGGGCGAGGGGATGCCTCACCTCCGCGGCAGGGGAAGGGGTGATTTGCTCATAAAGGCGGTTGTCGAGATTCCCGCCAAGCTCACGAAAAGGCAGGAGAAGTGCCTAAAGGAATTCGAGGCGGAGGGTAAGAAGGGATTTTTGGGAAGAGTAAGGGATTTTGTTTAACCTAATTATGGCCAAAGATTCTCAGGAGCGCCCCAAAAAAAGCCCCGAATGCCCGAAGAAGGTTTCGGATGGAGAGAAAAATCGCGGCGCGCAAAAGGAAGAAAAACCCAAAGAGCACGCCTGCCCAAAGGAAAAGATGAAGGCGCTAGAAGATAAGATAAACACCCTCGAAGGAGAACTCAAAAATTCAAAAGCGCTGGCAGATGAGCGCCTCAAACGCCTGAAATACCTGCAGGCCGAATTCGACAATTACAAAAAATGGTCAGATAAGGAAAGGGCGGCCTTTGCGAAAAGCGCGGCCCAAAAGCTGATAAAAGACCTCCTGCCGTTCCTCGACGAGTTCGAAAAGGCGGCGACTCTCGTGAAAGACGAGGGCGCAAAAAAAGGCATTGAACTCGCCGGAAAAAACCTGATGAAAACCCTCAAAAGCCACGGCCTCGAAAGAATCGAGGCGCTCGGAAAGCCTTTCGACCCGTACCTTCACGAGGCCGTCCTGAAGAAGCCCTCGGACAAGGAAGAAGACGAAATAATCGAGGTAATCCAGCGCGGCTGGAAGCTCAATGGGGAAGTCATAAGGCACTCGAAGGTTGTTGTGTCGGGCGGGCTCTGATCCTTATTTACCTGTTTCGCCTCGTACGCCAAATCACATAAAACCCTGTTTTTATTCGATTTTTAAGCAATATTCCTCTATTTTACCCACAATCGCCCGTAAACCCGCGATTTTTGGGAGAGAAAAACTATATATACTTTTAGAGTAATTATTACTATATGGTTAATAAGTTTAGCATACGGACATGGGCGCTGACCCTTATGTTTTTGCTGTCTGTGTGGGCGGTAACCCCTATACAGGCCGTACAGTACGCAAACCTTTATGTTCATGTCACCGACTGCTGCACCGGCGCGGTCCTTCCGAGCACCTATGTTACGGCAAGCGGCGAGGATTATCGGACAGGCTATACCGACAGCACGGGAACGATTCTCTTCCAGTCCTTAAGGCTTATCCCCGGCGGCGCCGAAAGGTACGACCTGACTGCCTCGAAAAGCGGGTACACTTCCAAAAGCGCAACTACCTATGTGTACTGCAGCCAGACCCATCATTATTACATGTGCCTTGACAGGATTATTGTATGCGGCGTGGACGTCTCGGGCGTCACGGCTAGGGCGGACATAATCACCTCGACCGTGAAGAACACCGGAAACAACTGGGAAACGATACAGGTGTCTTTTATCGTGGATTCCCATGAGGTAGGGAGCACGTCTGTTACCCTAAACGCCGGGGAGTCAAGAAGCGTGTCTTACAGTTACAGTTTCGGTTGCGGAAACCATGAAGTGATGGTGGAAGCAATTGCGGATTGCGGCTCGACCGACAGCAAGAGCACGGCCTACAACAAGAAGTGCGCATGTACCCTTAATGCCAACGTATACGACGAGGACCGGAATGCCATAGACGCAAGCGTCTACCTTGACGGCGCGTATCGGGCTTACTCGAGCTTCTTTACGACGCAGATTGCGCCCGGCTCGCACAAGGCCGAGGCAAAGAAGCCGAATTACGACACCGCCTACGCAAATATAGAGTGCCTGACCGAAGAGACAATAAATGTTGACCTTGTGCTCAAACAGCAAAAGTGCGTGATTGAGGTCCATGTAAAGGACATGGCCGGCGAGATGGTTAACGAGGCGCTTGTCCAGCTTGACGGGATAAAGCAGCTCACAGGAAGCAACGGGATTGTGATTTATGATAACCTTGACCCCAAAACCCACAGGGCATCAGCGAGCAAATCCGGCTTCGGCTCGGACTCGGCAAGCGTTACCTGTGTGCGGGGCGAGAGAAAGATTGTTGAGCTTTTCTTAAAGGAAAACGAGGGCAACCTGAAAGTCCACGTAAGCGACTGCGCGACTAGGGATACAATCGAGGGGGCGGACGTTGACGTGATTAGCGGCGTCCACGTGGAGGGCACGACGAACGAGTTCGGCTACGCCTATTTCTCAGAACTTCCAAAGGCGAACTATGAGGTTTCCGCAAAAGCATACGGCTACAAGAGCAACTACAAGAACAACATCATGGTCTATGAGGACAGGATGACCGTTGTCGACGTGTGCCTCATCAAGGAGGTCGGAATCGTGGAAAACGAGAAGTGCGAGCTTATAGTTCATGTCAGGGATGAATACGCGAAAAACCTCCAGGCGGGCATTTACGTGAACGGCCAGTACAGGACCTACAACGATTACTACAAGGCGACCTTTGACCATGGAATGCTCGAGGTAAAGGCGGAGAGGCCTGGCTACGAGCCTGACGTGAAGTCGGTGCAGTGCGGCGGCGGGGTCGTGGATGCGTTCCTCATCCTCACTGACGGCGGCAACGGAGGCGGCGACGGGGAGTGCACGGTTAATATTTACGTCCGCGACGAGGATGACGACGCAATCAACGCAAACATCTACGTCGACGGAGATTACGAGGACTATGACGATTATATCACGATTTACGTCAGCCACGGAAGCCACAAGATAGAAGCAAAAAAATCCGGCTACGAAACGGACAGGGAAACCATCTACTGCAGCCAGGGGGAGACCGAAACAGTCACACTTGTGCTGGATAAGGAAAACGGCGGCGAGGACTGCACATTCAGGATATACGTAAGGGACGAGGACAATGACGCCCTTTCGGCAAGTATCTATATTGATGACGATTACGAAGGCTACAATTCATACCTCAATATCAAAGTCGACGAGGGGGACCGCGAGATATGGGCAAAGAAATCAGGCTACAAGTCCGACAGCGAGATTGTCGAGTGCAGGGACGGCAAGACCGAGACAATTTACATGAACCTGAGAAAAGAGGACCGCCATGATTACGGCGAAGGGCTCGCGGAGATTACCGCTATCAATATCGAGCCCGAGTCCCCTGTATTAGGGGATATGATTAGGGGGGAAGCAAGGCTAAAGCTTGTCGGCAAGAGCGGCAGCTACGAGACAGTTGACGTGACAATAAGCATTGACGGCAAGACCATAAAGTCGTCGAGCACGAGGTTCGATTACATAGACGAGGAGAAAATAATTACTTTCGCGGTAGACTCATGGGACCTCAAGGTGGGAACGCACACCATAAGGGTGGAGGCCGAATCTGACGAGGGAATGTCGACTAAGACAAAAACATTCACGCTGACTTCCGGAGACTACCCGTCGCCCCACAAAAACCTCCACTGCTTCGAGATAAGGAAGATTGAAATCACGAACGCGCCGGTCGGGATAGGCGGCACCGCCAAAATCGACGTCACAGTCGAGAACTGCGGGGACTACGGCGAGAGCAACATCAACCTCAGGCTCGAGAACTCGGACGTTCAGTTCAAGGACGCCTTCTCGCTCGTGAGGGGCGCGGAAAGAACATTTACCTTCGACTATTCTATAAAGAAGTCCGAAGAAATTACCGTCACCGTCTGGAACAGCTACACAACTACCTCGAAGACCTTCCAGATAAAGCCGGAGTACGGCTACCTCGCGATATACATCGAGCCGGATTACAGGGCAAATGTGCTGGAAGACACGAAAATCGTGTTTAGGGTCAGAAACATAGGGAAGGTGGAAGATACTTTCGAGCTTGGCGTCTCGGACAACATCCTGCCGTGGGTCTACAACCTGCCCGAAAGCGTGACTCTCGCGCCGCAGGAGGAAAGGGACATAGAGATGTACGTGAGCCCGGGCTCAAACAAAGGGACTTACCAGTTTGGCATCACGGGAAAGAGCGCAGGCTCCGAAAAGACTGTCGAGTCGACCCTAAGAGTCGTTGAGCCTTTCAGACTGCCAACGGGAGCATTCTTTGCAGCAATCCATGGGGTGCTTCCATGGCTTTGGTGGCTGCTTTTGCTGCTGCTACTAATACTCCTGTTGCTCCTGCTCTGGTGGCTCATAAAGAGGCTCAGGAGAAGGACCGCAGAAAAGAAAACGCCGAAAGAAAAAGGCGCAAAAGAAGGCAAAAAGGGTGTGTCCACGGACTATGGGGAAGAGAAGATATCGGGGCGGGCAAAAAGGATCGAGGAGCATGAAGTTGAAAGGATTGCAAAAAAAGTCGATTCCGAAAGAAAAAATGCGCTTCTCTGGGACGTGTCCTATCCCAAAGCCGCCGCAGCCGAGGAAACTTCAAAGAGGCCGTGCGGCGGGAAGTTCTGGTGGGATAAGGACTGCATAGAATACTGACCGTCATGCCCGCCCGAAAGGTCCGAAACATTTTGGCAGGAATATTTCCGGATTCCGGGAAATCCGCAAATATACCAATATAAATATAAACTTATGAAGGAGGGCATTTTGGTGGTCTGCGTGGACAGGGACAACGACCTCGGGGAAAAGGCCGGAGCTGAAGGCCCGATTCTCGGAAGGGAGGCAAATCTCGAGGCAGCCAAAAGGCTTGCGGTGGCGGACCCGAGCGACAGCGACGCGAACTGCCTCTTCGGGGCGATCCGGGAATACGACGAACTGAAGGCAGCCGGAAGAAAAGTGAGCATCGCAACCCTCACTGGGGACAGCCGTGGAGGCACGACCTCGGACGAAAAAATACAGGAACAGCTTGACGTCGCGATAGAAGAGTACCATCCTAAAAAGGCGGTCTTTGTCTCGGACGGCGCCGAGGATGAATTGATAATCCCCGTCGTCCAGTCGAAACTCCCAATAGTATCTGTCAGAAGGATTGTCGTGAAGCAGAGCACAAACCTCGAGAGCGGGTACTATATGGT
>JBNGEE010000047.1:0-5682 GCA_049975565.1 Candidatus Aenigmatarchaeota archaeon | reverse complement strand
GAAACATCACGGGCAGCCAGTACACAACAGTTTCATTTTCTGTGCCCGCCCCACAAAACAACACCACGCCGGGAAGCCACACCTCGGCGATAAACATCACGGCGAGTGAGAGCGTTTTTAGTGTGCCTTTAAATGTTGAATTGCTTTCCCCCGTTCTGGAGACAAAACCTTCATGGGTCTCGGACTATCTTATTGGCGACAAGGCGTTCTCTGCCGCTGCAACAGAAGCGCACAACACCACAAGACGACTTTATCTGAACCTCAACGAGACCAAGAGCCTTCTGTTCTATGTGAAAAACTCCGGAAACATCACCCTTGAGGGGGTTTACGCTTACGCCACGGGCTTTTCGGGCCTGAACACGACACTTGCATGGACCGACGGGGAAAACGCATCCGAGCCAAGAAATCTCTCCACAGGCAGTTACAAAATACTCAACCTTACTGTAATTTCCCCCGACGCTGAAGGCAGCTACACGGGCGTGATATATGTAAACTCATCCAACAGCCTTCCGGTTTTTGACTCGAACATCACCTTAAACATTGATATAACAAACGAGACGATAGTGGCCGAGAACAGCACCTCCGGGGTATATTATTTCGGCTCCGGCGGCCAGGCCTCGGTGGCGTTTATGATCTATTTTTACGACAACGAAACCGAGGATACCCTGTGGGGCTCGTCGCACAACTTAAGCCTCGCAAACTCCACCAACCACTCTCAGGTCCTCGAAAACCTGACTTTCACGCACTCGGCAGGCGCTTTCACGGCGGGCATAAACGGAAGCACACTTTCCGAGGGCAACTACACGGTTATCGGAAGCCTTGAGGACTGGGCAGGAAACACGGCGGACGTGAATTTCACAATAGAGCTCGTAAACAACATCGGCGCGGCAGTCTCAATCGCCCAGAACGAAAGCCTTCTTGCCAAGAATATGAACTTCACATTTACTGTAACTGTTTCCAAGAACGGCTCGGCGGCGCCCGGAAACGTCACCGTATGCCTTCAGTTGCCTTCGGGAATAACCAACATGTCCGCATCGCTCTGCCGACAGATAACAAACCTTAGCGGGGACGATTCTGATGCCCTCTCGTGGACCCTTAAGGGAACTCTGACCGGCGCGCAAACGATAAACGTTTCCGCATATACTGCGGACGGGAGATTTAACACCTCCACCCAGAAAAGCATTGCCATAAAATACGGCTCGGTCCGCCTCGAATGGAGATATTCCTCAGACCACCCCGGCTCGTCGGTTGACGTCAACGACCAGTTCTACGTGAAGGTTAAGGTGACAAACAACGGAAACCTCGACGCGACCGACGTTGACGTGAACCTCATATACAGCGGGACGTACTTCGAGAAAATCGACAGCGATGATGACGACCCGTGCGAGATAGGTACACTTTCTGTGGGCGAGACGGATTACTGCACATGGAAGCTCAAGGCAAAGAGCGCCGCAAGCGACAGGGAGATAGCAGTTTCAGTGTCCGCGGACAACGCGACGGTATCAAGCAGCATTTCGAGATACGTCGATATAGAAACGCCTTCGACCTCAACCAACACAGGCACGACAAGCTCCTCGGAGAATTCGACAAGCACCGGAAGCGCAGCACTCACGTTCACGAAGCCTACCGCCTCCAAACTCAGCCTTTTTCAGGGCGAAAGCTACGCGCTTGTCGTGACAGTCAAGAATACCGGCGACAACGAACTCGACAACCTGTACCTTGAGGTTTCGGGGATAAACTCCTCGGCATACACGATCGACTCGGTGGCGAAGAGCGACCTGGCGGAAGACGCAAGCAGGACATACACAATCCACCTGAAAATTCCGACAGACATGGCGGCAAAGGATTACACAATGGCAATCAAAGCCATCGCCACGCAGTCGAGCTGGACAAAGACGATGACTCTTACGGTAAAAGGAATACTTCTCACATTCAGCGGGCTTGAGAATCTCTCCGTGACGCAGGGCGAAGATATTGAAGTGAATTTCTCCGCCAAGAACACGGGAGGAAAGGACCTCAATGACCTTCGCATATCGATTGAGGGCGCAGGCTACAACCCTTACAATATTACCCCCACAAGGACAGTTTCGCTTGGACAGGGCCTCTCGCAGAACTACACACTATTCATGCAGATTCCGGAGAACGAAACCCTCGGCAAGAAGGGGATCCTCGTGAAAATCGTGACCGACGAGAAGACTTTCACATATCCTTTCACTGTGAATGTCCTTCCGTGCGCGGAGGAGCGGACGGAAATCCAGGAGAGATACGCCAACCTCTCGGTGCTGTTAGAGGATTTTATGGAGAGATACAAAAAGATAAACGCCAACGAGGTGAACCTGACAGAGCTCGACATTCAGATAAACCTCACCCAGCAAAAGATGTTGCAGATAGATGAGTGCCTCAGGGAAGGCGACTACGCGGAGGCCAAAAACATCCTGCTTGATGCGGAGGCGGACCTGAATTCCCTCGAAATATCCATAAAGTCTGCGGAGAAAAGCTCGGGCCCGAAGCAGATGTACCTGATGATGGTTCTCGCATTTGTGCTCTTTTTGCTGGGGATTGTGGCATATTACGTGTTTTTCCCAAGCCGGGGCTATAAGCCCGGAAGGGGCTACAAGATGCCCGGAACAAAGGCGCCTATGTTTTCGGGTATTACAAGGAAAATCACCTCGAAATTCTCAAGAAAGAGCCCGCACGAAATAGAGCGGGAAAAGAAGCTTGCAGAATGGCGCAGGATCTATGAAAATGCAAAGAAAAAACAGCCTTATGGATCCTGAGGGCTATAGAGAGATCGAGGGTCTGCTCTTGTTTTTTGCGGTTTCATTCCTTTTCTTCTCCGGCTTTTACACAATATATTACAGTGGGGTTTCGCTGGTAAGCGTTACACAGCTTTCCGCGCAATTATTTGAAAAAGTTGTGGCCGCTGCGTGCTCGTCAGGCATGAAGGCATTCTTTCTCTTAGGGCTGCAGCCCCTGTGCATTGCGGTTTTCTCGCTAGTCATATTTTCGCTCGGCCTCTCGCTGCTCTCCGTGAAATCTCCCGGAAGGCTGAAGTACGCACTGGCAGTTCCTATACTGCTTTCGGGAGTACTTTTTAACTTTTCGGTGCCCTTCCTTTTTTTCGGGGCGGGATTGTTTGCGGCATCTCTTTACGCAATTCCTCTCGGGCAGACCTATGCGGAGGAACTTAAGAGGTGGAAATCATTCAGGATAGGGAGCAACGCCGTCGGAAAGGCGCTCCTCATTCTTTCGCTTTTCGCTTTTGTGGGGGTTTATCTCGAGCTTTCGGGAAACGACAGTTACGCGGAGATTTTCAGGTATTCTGTCATAGACAGCGTTTCAGTGATTGTCGAGGGTGAGCTTGACAATATGGCTCCTGCCCAAAATATGTCCGCTGCCGGAAGTGCGGTGGCTGTCGAGGCGGTTGTAAGGTCGAGTATTGAGGAGTCGCCCATCGTCTCCACTGTTATCGCGTGGTTTCCTCTGATAATGGGCTTTACTGTTTTTGCCTCCCTCGAGTTATTGAGGTCACTATTGCTTGCGCCGCTGGCAGGAGTTTTTTCGGCGTTCTGGCTGTTTGTCCTTAAGCACGCCCCATACAAAGGCAGCGGAAATGTATTGGGGGCTCCGGAAGCTGCGGGCTCTCTAACGCGTGAGGAAACCGCGGAGGGCACAAAGCATCCCGAAAACGCGGAAATCAAGGCGATAATGGCAGAACTGAAAAAAGAAGAAGATGTTAGCGGGGCAAATACTCCAAATAGCGCCCCCTGAAAGGGCATAGGGCTATACTTTATAAATATTTTTTTAGTTATGGCAGCAAAACCCCTTAAGGACTTGCCCGGGGTGGGCGAGAAAACCGCCGAAAAGCTTGTGGAGGCCGGTTACGATGATTTGATGGCAATTGCGGCAGCCTCCATTGGCGAGATTTGTGATGCTATAGACTGCGGGGAAGGCACAGCAGAGAAGATTATAGAGGGGGCGCGCCACGCCGTCAACATGGACTTCGAGACTGCGGACGCGGTTTATGAGAGGCGACGGCAGGTCCGAAAGATTACTACGGGCTCGGAGGCGCTCGATAACCTCCTTGGAGGGGGCGTCGAGACCGGCGCGATTACCGAGGCGCACGGTGCGTTCGGCTCGTCCAAGACACAGCTTGCGTTCCAGCTTTCGGTCAATGTCCAGCTTCTGGAGGACAAGGGCGGCCTTGCGGGAAGCGCCGTCTTCATCGACACCGAAAACACTTTCCGCCCCGAAAGGGTCGAGCAGATGGCAATCGCCATGGGCCTTGAGCCCGAAGAGGCGCTAAAGAACATTTTCGTGGCGCGCGCTTACAACTCCGACCACCAGATTCTGCTTTTGGACAAGGTAAAAGACATCGCAAAGGAGAAAAATATTAGGCTCATTGTTGTCGACTCCCTCACCTCACTTTTTAGAAGCGACTACAGCGGGCGGGGCGAGCTTGCCCCGAGACAGCAGAAGATGAACCGGTATCTGCATAACCTCCAGAAGATTTCCGAGCTAAATAACATCTCCGTCTATATCACGAATCAGGTCATGTCCAACCCCGGCCAGCTTTTCGGGGACCCGACGACTCCTGCGGGAGGCCACATCCTTGGCCATGCGGCGACTTATAGGATGTACTTCAGGAAGAGCCGCGAGCAGAAAAGAATCGCAAAGCTCATCGACTCCCCAAGCCTTCCCGACGCCGAGGCGATATTCAAGGTGACGGAAGAAGGGATTCGGGATTGACTTTTTAATAATAAATCCTTATTGTACTTATGATGGAGATAAATAGAGTTCCTCTGATATATACCATTTTAATCAGAGAAGGAAGAACTGCAGAAGAAGCAGATGTAAATAGAGATCATCTGAGATATACCCAGGCATTAATATATGCTCAGGGAATAGCTGATGAACTGGATTTGGGAAAGAAGGTGGTGGCAATAAGTGAGTCTTGGAAGAATAGTGAGGTATTTGAGACTCCCGACGGCATAAAAATTAAGCTTTATTCTCCGGCGGCTGCGGATGGTGTTGGAGAATTTGAATATCATTATGGAGAAATAAGAGAGATGTTGGCTCTGTATAAACTTAGGGAAACTCCTCTTGCAGGTACCCGAGCAAAAGCCTTCAGATATAAAAAAGGATTTTGCGAGTTTATAGGCAATATGCTGTGCTAAGTGGCGCATAGGTGATTAGATTATTGTATATCACAATTTTCTATTATTTGCAGAAAAAATGGGCCCGGGGAGATTTGAATTCAGGGAAGCCTTTTCGAGATTTTGGCTAAAAAGGCTTCAGCCAAAACGCACTCAACGGGAGGCTCCCGCCTTCCGCCGAAACTTGCTTCTTTTGGGACCGAATACCTTTCTTCGCGTGAAAAGTCTTCTCTCCTGACCTCCGGCTTCTACACCTTATCGGGGCAAAAATGCCCAAAAATAGTCCCCATTCCTAGGGACTGGCCTTATAAGACCGGCGCTCTAATTGCCTAGCCAAACTATGGAAGTTTAGGCTTCCAAGCTGAGCTACGGGCCCATAAAAATAGGGAAAAGTGATAAATTTAGGCGCACTTCTATATAATTTACAGGTAGGATTATGGAATCCCTTATCAAGCTCGCCGGAAAAATTGAGGACAAAGATTTAAGGGCCAAAACAATCGAAATCCTCAAAGACCCGAAATTGTCC
>JBNGEE010000046.1:0-5723 GCA_049975565.1 Candidatus Aenigmatarchaeota archaeon | reverse complement strand
GTGTTGGGGGGCAAAAATCGGGCAAAAGTGGCCTGCATGAGATTCATGAAAATCCGGGCAAAAGCATAATTCAGGCAGTCTCAGGCAAACAATAATTAAACTAAGAAGGCATATTATGGCAGAGCCATGCAGATTTGCAGGCCTCAAGGGCCACCATTTCGTGAAGCTTAGAAGCCAGAAGATAAAAAAGAGGATACTCCTCCTTCTGGCCCTTTCCCTCCTGTTCGTGGTGCCCTACCTCGCGGCAATACAGGGGATTCTGCCCGTCCCCGAGCCCGCACTGAAGGTTGCCGAGATTTTTATAGTTTCCCTTTTGGCCTTCCTTTGCGTCTCGATAATGCAGGGGCTTACCGTCAGCAGGGTGTTTATGCTCCTCGAGGGAAAAGTGGAGATTGAAGAGCGGATATTCTTCACAAAGCTCTATTCCTTTTTCCTCTACTCAATTGCAATTGCCGTAATCTTCTGGGAACTTGGGGTTTCGGCAAGCAACATAACTATATTCCTCGGGCTTGTGACGACCGGACTCGCTTTCGCGATAAGGGACATCGTGACCTCGTTTTTCGTCTGGTTCATCATCCTGACCAAAAAGCCGTTTAGGATTGGCGACACGATAAGGCTTGGGGACGACACGGGGACAATCACGAGGATTGGGACTTTCTTTCTCACCATGCAGACGACCAAAAAATCCAAGGAGTTCTGGAAAATCCCAAACAGGCTCATACTCGAAAAGCCGCTTTTAAACATGGGAAAGGGCAGCGTGCTCCACAGCAAGAAAATCGCCCTCTCAAAAATACCGCCAAATATCGACAAGCGGATGGAAAAAATCCGGGCGATTGCGGACAAGTATGTCGAGGACAAGGAGTTGATAAAGGTTCTCGTGAACCACGACGGGGACAAGTGGTATCTCGAGTTCTCGTTCACCCTAAAGACGCAAGAGGAAGAGCTGAGGTCAAAAATCCTTACGGAAACTTATTCGGTGATAAAGGATATTGTGAAGAAGTGATTCCCAAACCAAAGTGGGTTTGTATCGGATGATGCC
This sequence comes from Candidatus Aenigmatarchaeota archaeon, assembly GCA_049975565.1. GTDB lineage: Archaea > Aenigmatarchaeota > Aenigmatarchaeia > QMZS01 > QMZS01 > JAFGCN01. The sequence goes on along the minus strand of JBNGEE010000046.1, from coordinate 4,684 downwards.
CAACTGAAAAAAGCGAAACTATTCCATCTTCTTGTTTGGCCTTAATACATGCTCAAGACCGTCATTGAGGAAACTCTCCAGCACTTCGCGCGCGGTTTTGCCTCTAAGCTCGTATATCTCAATCAGATGGTCGCTTAAGGTGTGGAACGGCACGGGGCTGATTTCTGACACCAGCACGAAATCGGCCTTTTTTTCGGCAATGAACTTTGCGACCTCAAGGCCGCGCCTCACTTTGGCGTCCTTTGCCGGGTTTTTCTCGATTGCGTAATTTTCAATCTTACCCTCGTCCTTGTCAATGTCTGCGAATAGGATATACGGCGCACCGCCAAGGCCGTCTGCCGCGCTGGAGTCCAGACCATTGGAGTCCCTGAGCGGAATTGCGACCCTGCATTTTCCCATCTGGCAGGGCTCGAGGTGGATTGTAAGCGTGTCAACGGAAGGGATTTTCTCTTTAATTTCCCTTTCGATTGATTCCGAAAGCTCGTGGGCCTGGTAGACATTTACGTTCTTTTTGACCCGTATCTTGACCTCCCCAAAGATAAACGGCCCGCTTTTCCGGAGCTTAAGCTCGTTGAAAGACCTGACCCCTTCGGCCTTGCCTATAATCGCCCTGAGTTTCCTCTCGACCTCCCTGCTTGGCGAAACGTCCATCAGAACATACGAAGAATCCCTCACTGCGCCCAGGCCCACCTTGAAAATAAGGAACGAAAGAATCATGACCACAACACCCTCGACGTAAGGCACCCGAAAATAGCTCGTGATGACCGCAAGAAACACCGCGACCCCCGAAACCGCGTCCATCAGGCGCTCCTTTGCGCAGGCCATAAGTAGGGGCGATGAAGTCTCCTCCCCTGCCCTTTCGAAGTATTTCGAGAGCAGGAAAGATGCGATAATATTTATCAGTGCCACGGACAGGGCAATCAAAGGCACCTCAAGGCCTGAGGGCACAAGCAGCCTTTCGTAGCCCTCCAAAAACAGCCTTGCCGCCGCATAGAGTATGAAGAAGGAAACGAGGAGCGTTACGAGGGACTCGGCCTTGTAGTAGCCGTAATGGAACTTTTCGCTTGGCTTTCTCTGGGAGACGCGAAAGCCGACCCACGACGCCGCCTGCCCGATGAGGTCGACAAAGCTGTCAAGAGCGCTCGAGAGAAGAACGAGGCTGCCTGAAACTGCGCCTGCCGCCGCCTTGATTGCTGCCAAAAAAAGCGAAACCAAAGCCGCGACTTCGACGGTTTTTTGGCCCTTTTTGAGGACGGCCTTGTTGTCCGAGTTTCCCATAAAAAAGGTAATCCAAATAGGATAAGAGAAACTTAACAGATACTAACTGCCTTTTTCCGACTACGTATGTAGTACTGCAGTTTACTGTTTTGAAGCTTGAGCCTTTAGATAGTTCACAGCCGCTTCCTCAAATATATCACCTGCGCTACAGGCCGCCCCGTATTGCGTTTCACGAGCAACTTTTGAGTCAAAATTCGGCTCAAACCTCACACTCACGTTGCCTTCAAAATCAGTCCGGAAATATAATTTGGAATGCCCGTCCCATTTAGAGCCAATCCTATATTCTTCCCGACCGTGTTTTTTTAGATGTTCCAGAACTAAAGCAGAATGCTGATACATCGCCCGAGTAAATTCCCTTCCAAAACCGCAATGTTCTTCATATAATCTGACAATTTCTTCCAGATGATATTCCTTTAGATCGTCAAGCTTCGTTATATGAATTATTAATTATAAATAGTTATTTTTATCCCAAAAAAGTCACTAAACACTCAATTATTGTGAGTCAAAAACAAAAGCCCAAAAATCACTTCAAAAAATCAAACCCCTTCTTTTTCCTCCTGTCGGGATTGAGCCTCCTGTAGCCGAGCCAAATCAGGACGAAAAGCGCGATTCCAAGGGCCAAGAATCTCACGGCGTCGGTCGCAAATCCCCAGTACTTGACCACCCCGTAAAAGATTGTGAGCACGCCGCCGCCCATTACTCCCGAGCTCACGCTTTCGAGGCGCAAAATCCCGCCGCCAAGGTAGATGAGGGCGACGCCAAGAACCACGGCGATTATGAAGATGTTCCTGTTGTAAATTTCCATTGCCTCCGAGAATTCCCTGCTGCAGTAATAGCTCACGTCGCAGTAGCCCTTCTGCCCGTAAGGCCGGCAGTTGAGCGTCATGTTCGTCTCGTTTCCCCCGGGGATTTTCGTGCAGAGATATTCCTCCGAGACTGAATATATGCCTAAATCCTGCGGCTCAAACCACTTTCCCCCGTAGCCATCACACTGCTCCGGTGTGCCAATCCTGAAATTGTATATGCTCTGGTTGCAGTAGTCCCCGTACTCAGGCTCGCCGTAAAAAGTGCTTATGCCGTAATAGACGAAGAAAAAGAGCACCACCGCGATTGCGAGGATTAGGAGGTTTTGCTTTATACGGGATACCATAATTTATTGTCTGGGAATATATAGCGCTTACCGTGTAATCCCGCCCTTCACCGCCTCGTAAAGCGCGGCCGCCTCTCTGTTTTTTTCGAAGTGCTCCCGAACAGGCGCAAGGATTTCCGAGAGTGCCTTTGCGACCGCGTTTTTGAGGTCAAGCGGGTGGATGTCTCCCTTCCTGAAGGCGTCTTCGAGTTCCTGATATGAGCCGAATTCCGCGTTTCCGCCGAATTTTTCGGGGCGCTCAATCAAAAGGGCGGCCCTTTTCCTGAAAATTATGCAGCGGCAGATTTCAAGTACCGGGTTTCCCTCGACCTCTTTTGCCACGCAGTAGGCGTTTTTGAGCTTTCTTACTATGTCTTCAGGCGAGTCGTGGATGTAGATGCATGTGTCGGGCTTGGACTTGCTCATCTTCGCGTCTACTTCTGCCTGGCCTTCCTCTCCGGCTTCGCCGTAGTTCATCTTCGCGCCGCCCGAAAGCCCCATAAGAAGGTGGTGGTGGGCGCAGACGGGCTTATCATGACCGAGTTTCTGGGCGATTTCACGCGCCAGAATGTTTACTTTTCGCTGGTCGATTCCAAGCTGGCAGATGTCGACTTCAAGCTCGAATATGTCTGAGACCTGCATCGCCGGGTAGAAAAGCTGCGAGACGTACTGCATCTCTCCCTCGATTCGCCCCATAATTGTCGAGCAGCGAACCATCCTAGCAGAGGTCGTGAGTTTCGCGATTTCGAGCACGCGGCGCCAGTACTCCGGGTTTTTGACCAGGTCTGAAGCCCATACAAGCTCGACTTTTTCGGTGTCCACACCGCACGCCTTCCAGACCTCGATTAGGTACTTCCCTGCGGCCTGAATTTTTTCGAGGTCGCCGCCCATCTTGTTATTCAGCATCGCGTGCCAGTCGGCCAGAAGTAGCTTGAATCGGCAGCCAGCCTCCAAAAGGTCGTTGATTTTGATTGCCCTAAGAACCCCCGTTCCGAGATGCGCGACGCCGCTTGGCTCAAACCCGTCATACGCGACAGGGCGCTCAACTCTTTTTAAAAGGTCAAGAAGCTCTTCGGGGGTGATAATCTCCTCGATGGGCTCCATTGCGATAATCTCGAATCGGGTCTCCGGGTCCATAAAATATGTGGATTTAACTGACTAAAAGGGTAATCCTGGCAAATCAGCACTTTTTGCCCGCCTAAAACGACAAAACACCGAGTGTCAGAAGCGTAACTATCGTTCCCGCGATAAGGACGCCCGCAACGTTTGCAATGGAAAAGCCTTTGTGCGCAAAGCCGAGTATAAATGCCGCCAGAGCGCCGCTCCAGACCCCCGAGCCCGGAAGCGGCACCCCTATGAAAAGCGCCAGGCCAAATACCCCGTAGCGCCCGACGTACGTTCTTGCCTTTTTTTGCACGCGCCTCACGCAGTGAGTGTACACGCGCTCAAGTGGCTTTATTTTGAGGACATATGGAAGGATGGTATTAAGCGCCCAGAATATGAATTCGCCAAGAAGGATATTTGCAAGAAGAACCACCGGCACGACAATTAATGGATTTAGCCCAAGGCCGCCCAAAGTGTAGCCGAAAGGTAGGCTCACCTTTCCCCCGAGGATTCCGTAGGGGATGCCTGCGCGAAGCTCAAGGCCGGGCAGGAAGGTTACTAGCACCAGCCCAATTATTTCGGGAATCATGATAATCTGCGGGCAAATCCCATAATAATCGCAAGCAAGAAAGTTAAAGCCGCCCTTAGGAGATTTCAGGCAAACAACCCGCTCCAAAACAGCCTACTAAGAAAGTTAAAAACCACCTATTATAATGGCAGGAGAAAAACAGGTTCACCCGAAAATCAACATCGGGCTTATGGGGCACGTCGACCACGGAAAGACATCTCTTGTGGAGGCGCTAACCGACAAGTGGGTGGCCAAATACTCGGAGGAGATGAAGAGAGGTATTACAATCAGGCTCGGCTACACCGACCTCTTGGTTTACGAGTGCGAAAACTGCAAAAAGCTCGTGACCTCCCCGAAATGCGTTTACTGCTTCTCCGACTGCGCCCTTGTAAAAAAATTCTCTCTCGTGGACGCGCCGGGACACGAAAGCCTCATACCAATTGTCCTTTCCGGGGCGGCGCTTTTCGATGCGGCCATCCTTGTCGTCGCGGCAAACGAGCCCTGCCCCCAGCCCCAGACGGTCGAGCATTTGCGCGCTCTCCAGATTGGCGAAGTCAAAAACATAATCATCATCCAGAACAAGGTCGACCTTGTGACAAAAGAGG
>JBNGEE010000045.1:3831-6050 GCA_049975565.1 Candidatus Aenigmatarchaeota archaeon | reverse complement strand
CGCCCGGGCACGCCATGAACTCGATGAAGTGGTATTTCTTCCAGCGGCCGCTGTCTATGAAATTACGGATGTTTTTGAGAGTGTGAACCACCGCGACTTTAACCGTCGCGTCCCCGATTTTTATCTCCGCGTCCCTTATTCCCTCAAACCCTCGAACTTCTTTTAAGTCGAGCTTTTTGAGGCGCCTTCCCGTAACCATTTCGTAGGCCACCCTCAGCGCCGCCTCCATCACTCCGCCGGTCGCCCCAAAAATCGCCGCGCCGCCAGTCGAGATTCCAAGCGGCTCATCGAACTCTCCGTCGGGAAGCTTAATGAAATCAATCTTGCGGTTCTTGATAAGGCGCCCAAGTTCCCTTGTCGTTAGCACCAAATCCACGTCCTTGACGCAGCTAGAGCGCATCTCCGGCCTCTCCGCCTCGAACTTCTTTGCGATGCAGGGCATGACCGACACCACGAAAATGTCTTTCGGCGATTTTTTGAGCTTCTCTGCGTAATAGGTCTTCGCGATGGCGCCAAACATCTGCTGGGGTGACTTGCACGAGGAGATATTTTTGAAGAGGTTCGGGTAGTGCTGCTCGGCAAAAACAATCCAAGACGGGCAGCAGGAAGTGATGAGCGGCAGGTTCTTGCCTGAAGTGAACCTTTCGATAAACTCGCTTGCCTCTTCCATAATCGTCAGGTCCGCCCCGAAATCCGTGTCAAATACCTTGTCAAAGCCCATTTTCCTCAGGGCAGACACCATCTTTCCTCTGACAAGAGTTCCGGGAGGCATCCCAAACATCTCGCCAAGGGACGCCCTTACGGCAGGGGCGGTCTGGACGACGTAGAACTTCCCGTTATGAATCATGTCCGCCATCTCGTCGAGCGCCTTTACGAGCTTTTCGCTTAAAGCCCTCTCCCTTATCGCCGTTGTCGGGCAGTAAAGCGCGCACTGGCCGCAGAACGTGCAGGGGCTATCGAGAAGCGGAATGTTATAGGGAGTCGTGGCTTCCGTGCAGACGCTGCGGTTCATAAGGCCTATGTTATTTATCCCCTGAACCTCGGAGCACACCCGAACGCACCGCCCGCAGAGAACGCATTTTCGCTCGTCTTTTTCTATCGGGAGGCTGGTTTTACACAAAACCCTTCGCGGAGTCCTGAAGCGTGTTTTTTCGGCCCCCAATTCCCGAAACAGCCTTTCCGCCTCGATGTCAGTCTCGCCCATCCCGCTTCCGGCCAAAAGCTCGGCGTTGAGACGCCTTGATTCGATTACCCTTGGGGTTCTGGTGAGAATCTCCATCCCCTCCCGGACCTGAGTATCGCATGAAGTCGTAAGCTTTCCGCCGACCTCCACAAGGCAAATCCTGCACCTCCCCTCGGGCTTCAGGTCGGGATGAAAGCAAAGCGTCGGGATGTTTATGCTGTTTCTTCTCGCAACCCCAAGTATTGTCTCTCCATCTTTGGCCGAAAAAGCCTTCCCGTCAATCTTGATTTTTACTGCCATACTCAATAATTTCCTCCCGCTTTTTTGCCATAGTTTTTGAATTCCTCTCCGAAAAATTTCAGGCCGCAGAGAATGTGATTTGTTGAAGAGCGGCCCAGCGCGCAAAAGGAAGTGTCACGGATATGTGGGGCGAGCTTTTTTAGGAGCTGCAAATCCGATGGGCTTGTTTCACCCTCCTCCATCCTCTTTAGGATTTCGAGTATCCGAAAGTTTCCCTCGCGGCAGGGGGTGCAGTACCCGCAGCTTTCCCGAACGAAAAACTCGGCAAGGATTTTTGACATCCAAGCGATATTTCGGTTCTCCCCGGCAACGATTAGGCTTCTTGCGCCGAGATTCGCCCCGCTTTTGCATATCGTCTCGTCATTGACGGGGGTGTTTTTGAATTCGTTGTAAGGCAGGCAACCTCCCGACGCCCCGAAGTAAATGGCCTTCGGCTCGGGTTTTGGCTTTGCCGCCGAGATAATCACCCCTAATTTGGTTCCTGCCGCGAACTCATAGACTCCGGGCTTTTTGAGGTCGCCGGACAGTGAAAACAAAAGCAGGTTTTTGTCCCAAACACCCGCCATTATTAGTGGGACGTACGAAAGCGTCTCGACGTTGTTTATGCAGGTGGGCTTTTTGTAAAGCCCGACTTCGCTTGGGTATGGCGGCTTTTTCCTGACTCTTGGGCGGTTTCCCTCAATCGACTCGAGAATTGCCGACTCCTCGCCGCAGATGTAGGCGCCCGCGCCAAGCA
>JBNGEE010000045.1:2021-3821 GCA_049975565.1 Candidatus Aenigmatarchaeota archaeon | reverse complement strand
GCCCTGAGGTAGATTATGCCCTTGCTTGACCCGATGGCGTAGCCGGCAATGGTCATTCCCTCAAGGAGCTGGTAGGCGTACTTCTCGAGAATAAACCTGTCCTTGAAGGTTCCGGGCTCGCCCTCGTCGGCGTTGCATATGAGGTACTTTTTGCCCCGGCCTTTTGCGACCAACTCCCATTTGAGCCCCGTCGGGAAGTTCGAGCCGCTTCTGCCCGAAAGGCCCGATTCCCTGACTGTTTTTATGATGTTCGGGCGGCTCACAGAAAGCGCCTTTTCGAGCCCCTTCCACCCGGTCTTTTTTAGCGCCTGCATATTATTTTAGCGACCGCAATATTTCGCGTATTTTTGGCTTCGTAAGATTAGTATAGAGCCTGTCGTTAATCATCATCGCGGGCGCCCTGTCGCAGGCGCCCATGCACTCGGACTTCACCACCGAGAACTTCCCGTCCTTTGTCACTTCACCAAGCTCCACTTTCAGTTCCTTCTTTATAAATTCGAGCAGTTCCCTCGAGCCGTTGAGGCAGCAGGAGGGGCTGTTGCACACCCGGATAATGTACTTTCCCTTATCCCTTGTCGGCAGGAAAGAGTAAAAGCTTGCCGTACTGTATAATTTTGCCATCGGGATATCCAGGGCGGAACTTAACTCCTCAAGCCTTTCTTTGGAGAGGCAGCCCTCCTGCTTTACGATTTCCTCAAAAACCTCGATTAGCGGGACCTCTCCCGCACAATACTTGTTTAAAATCAGAACCCGTTTAGCCATAAAATTATGTTATCTTAAATAAGAAGCCCAAAACTGGGATCTATGGAGCGTGTCTTCTCTTCAAAAACAGATAAAATCATAAAATGAAAATTTATCGTCCGAACACGAAGTGGGGTTTCATAGACACACTGGACACCCAATACAAAATCTTGTCTATGAACTCGACCAGAGTGTATTTATTCTTAGTTACGGTGCCAGAGCCACTTGTCAGTCGGCATACGTCATTGTTGCCGTCGCCCGTGACATCTATGCAGGTGCATTCAAGCCATTCGTCATTCAGTTCTCCGCAAGATGTTCCATCTGAGCAACCCGCACAATAGGTAGGCACTTGAGTACCACAAGAGAACTTGACTTCATTTGTCTCACCGATGATTACTGAACCATATCCGCCACAGGTGCTCTTCATAGTCATAGTCTGTCCCCTTTTGCCTTCAATCGTCATCTTACAAGAGTTCTCGATAGAAGAGGATGACGCAGTGGACCTACAGGAATAGCCACCTTCAGCATAACAGGTCTGAGAGGCAACAGTATTCTCAAAGATGCACTTCACAGGCACCTCGACCATCTCTTCAGTTGGGCAACTGCATCTGCAATATTCGCTATTGCACACTATGATTCCACTATTTGTCTTGCACTGAATAACCTGCTCATCGCTTGGGCTCCTTGGAAGCTGAACTGTGCATATATTCTCCTCAGGAGGAGATTCACAGTAGCAGTTGCACCATCCGTTTCCACAGTATATTTGTCCGCCAGCAGCGAAGCATTTCTTTTCATCTTCATCAGTATACACCCTATTGCCGCAAATGGATCTGTCCGAACCGCAGTCGCCCAATCGCAACAATTTTGGATAAGCAGGCATTCGGTCGGTTGGTTCCGGTTCATCGTAGGTATAGTACCAGCCCTCGCGGGAAGTCCCCTGATACATACAGCTAGGGTAGCCCTTTGCAGAGTCATAGCAAAGAACTCCACCACCGACCCTACCATCAGACCAAGGATCAATCGCTTTCAATCCTTCGCAACAACCATACTGGTATTCTG
>JBNGEE010000045.1:0-2011 GCA_049975565.1 Candidatus Aenigmatarchaeota archaeon | reverse complement strand
GCCATTACGTACCCACAGGCACAATCTTCTCCGTTGTTTGGGCAATCACAAGGAGGGCTAATCAGTGTCTTTACCAGACCACTACAACACTGTTTGGTCGAGTCATAGAAGGTTACTCCTTCAGATATGCAGTCTGATTGTGGGCAAACACAAATGCATCCCCCCTCGCAGTCACTAGGGATTGTCCCATCTGCACGGTTTTCGCAGTCGGTACAGGCATATTCACCACCTGCCGCTTTGCAGTCATTGGCATTCAAGTTTTTGGTGCACTTTAGGCAGTCCTTTGGGCAGTTGCACCTGTTTTCATTCTTATCGCAAACCCCATTCCCACAAGGTGTGCATATTGAGCCGCAATTGGCACATGCACATTTGCCATTTTCATAAGAACATAAACCTACCGCCTTAAGCCCTTCGCAACATGGAATACCACTTATTGAGCATGCGTCGTCTTCAGTCCGGCATTTTCCTTCACAAAGCTTGCACAAAGGCAAGTCCCTGGCAATCTCATTAGAGCAGTAAGTTGTGTACCCTAAGTCGCAGAATTCAGCAACCGTTTTGTAGGTTGACCTTCCTTTGCCAATGCAGTCTTTAGGGCAACTGCATGGATTCTCTATTGATTCGCATACGCCGTTTCCGCAATTAATGCAAATTCCGACAGGGCTTCCACCCAACCGTCCTGTATTAAAGCACTTATCAGCAATTGAGATTGATGTTGACATTCCAGAAAGCCATTCTGTCAGTCCTGCGCAGCATTGGTTTGGATATTCAGAATAAACTGACGAGCATCTCTCTCCTTCCTTTGCGCAGGTTTCTTCTTTGCAATCTTGAGGGCAATTGCATTTGTTCTCATAGCTTAAACCAGCGCAATCCATTCCTTGTTTACAATCAAAGGGGTATCCGCAAATGCCATCCCCGCAGAAAGCTGTGCATATATATGTGTTGTGTGTCCAGCACTTCCCGTCAGGCAAAACTACTGCTTTGGGTATTCTTGAAAGGCCGTTACAGCATTCGTTATATACCGTTGCTCCGGGGTACATCTCTCCGCCCTCTCCAACGCATCCATAGTAAGGGTTGGATCTGCCATCTTCAGCTGTGGTGGTAGCGGAAGTCACAATTGTCAAACAAATAAGCATCGCTATACTCAGTATCAAAACTAAGTTTCTAGACCTCATAAACTACATACAATATATATATAACACCCCCTTTTAGGCTAAATAATGCTCGCCCTTATAATTTTGACTTCCTCAAGCGGCCTGTTCGAGGCGTCGGTCTTGACTTTGCCTATCCTGTCCACAACATCCATCCCCTCGATGACCTTGCCGAAGACCGGGTGCCTGCTTGTGGCGGGAGGCTTATCCCAGTCAAGGTAAGTATTATCCACGAGGTTTATGAAAAACTGGCTGCTTCCCGAGTTTGGCTGGCCTGTGTTTGCCATCGCAATTGTCCCCCGAAGGTTTGAGCTTCCGTTGACAAACTCGTCCTGAATTTTTGGAATCGTGGGGTCGCCGTAGCCGGTTCCTGTCGGGTCGCCGCCCTGAATCATAAAGTTTGCGATTACTCTGTGGAAAACCACTCCGTCATAGGTGCCGTTTTTGACGAGGCTCTCGAAGTTTCCCGCGGTTATCGGCATGTTTTCGTAAAGCTCTATTGTGACGTTTCCCAGGTTTGTTTCGAGAAGCACTCTCTTTGGCCCGTCCTTTTTCCCCTCCGCGAAGTTTCCGGTCATGCTGACATAAGCGTACGCTATAATTAAAAGGAGAGCCAAACTTAAAATAAGGACCCGGAGTTTTCTGCACTTTTTTGGCGGTACTTCATTGTTTTGAGAAGCCCCATTACCTGCAATCCCTTCGGCCATAGTACTAAGTGCAACTTAAAAATAAGACTTCGGCGTCCTTTCCTGCCTCACCCATGATTTGAGGATATTCTCGTTTAGCAGAAGCTGTCCCCTCGACGAATAGATTTTTGGCCGCTTCACGACGAAATCCCAGTGTATTTTGCTCCTGTTTATTCC
>JBNGEE010000044.1:0-6062 GCA_049975565.1 Candidatus Aenigmatarchaeota archaeon | reverse complement strand
TCATATCAGAAGCCATCCAGACAATTCTGAGGAGAGAAGGCCAGGAAATGCCTTACGAGAAACTCAAAGCCGCAACAAGGGGCAAAAAGGTAACCTTAGAAGACCTCCACAACCTTGTTCGGGGAATGAACCTTCCAGAAAGGGTTGAGAAAGAACTGCTGGCAATTACCCCAGAAAATTACGTGGGTATCGCGGAAGCCCTCGTAGATTTAGAGTTAGCATAGCCCTAAACAGTACCCCAGTACACAAACCCTCATCAAAGCGATAAGGCAAAGTAATATTTATAATCCACTACTATTATGTTTAAAGCAGTTTTGGAGGACGTGGGGCTTTTGAGGGAGAGCCTCAACGCGATTTCCGAGATTGTCGACGAGGGGATGTTTCGCTTCCGAAAGGACGGCATCAGCCTCGTGACCCCCGACCGCGCGGTCATAGCGATTGTGGACTTCCTCCTCCTGCCAACCGCCTTTGAGAGCTACAAGTGCGACAAGGACACGGAGGCGGGCCTGAATGTCGCGAAACTCGTGCAGTTCATAAAGAAGGCCAAGCCCGAAGACCGGCTAAGCCTCTCCCTTGACGAGGACGAGGACCGCTTCGAGATAACGCTTGAGGGCAACACCACCCGAAAATTCGCGCTTCCGATAATATCCGTCGTCCAGCAGGAGATGAAGGACATCAGCAAGTTCGACTTCAAGAACAAGAACTGCGTCGAAATCGACCCCGCGGTCGTAAAGGAAGGCATCGAGAACGGCGCGCTCATTTCCGACTCCGCCCTTCTGAAGCTCTCCAGGGACAATTTCGTCGTGCGCGCGGACGGGGACTCGAGCTACACCCAGATAAAAATCGACGCGGGCAACCCCCAGCTCTACTCGATAAGCGCGGACGGGGAGGTCTCGGCGAGGTACTCGGTGGAATACTTCGGAAAGATGCTCAAGGCGAGCAAGCTGACAGACAAGGTGAAGCTCGAGTTCAACAAGGACTACCCGCTTCACCTCGAGTTCATGATAAAGGACAAAGTGCGGCTTGGGTTCATTCTGGCGCCGAGGATTGAGGAATAGTTATAAATACTTTTGTATAGTAGTTTTATAGCAGGAAGTACGGGGATATTCGATTTGGTAAATGCTATGCAAGCGCCAGCAGCCATCAAAAAAGCGGCAGAAGACGGAATCCCACCCATAAGATATGTCCTTGAGAGATTTTTGGGGGAAGAAAACAAGTATGGAGTCGGATTTAATGCGCCGAACTCTTGGAATGGCAGATTTCCAGAAGACCACGAAGCCCAATATTCCGGGCAAGAAGCCCTGCAAGACGCCATGAAAACCGCAAAAAAATACAATGCTCTTTTGAAAGAGACTCGTGGAGAAAGCAATTATACTCCCGTTGAAGTGGAAGGTGCGTTTCTGAAAGACGGCACGCCGGTAGGCTATTTCATTTCCGGCTTTGAAAATCCCGGGTATGAGGCTCCAAAAAAGCAGGGATGGAATTTGCTCGAAAAAGTAGGGCTAAATAAAAGTTCCGCTCAGAACATTGATTTGGGTGGTGTACTATTTGATCCTATGGCTGTTGAGATGGGGCTTGCCATATATCTTATGGAATTTGACGACGGTTTTGAACTCAAGTCCGAGATACAGGAAACAAGCAGAAAAGGACGGTCTTTGGAGGAAATAAAAGCCGCAATCGAAGACCGGCCCGAAACCAAGAGACATGTGACCCGTAAATATGCAATAAGAGAAGGATTTCATAAAAATGCAGGGTTGGATTCTGTTAACGGTCTAAATACTTTGATTTCACAAAGGGCGGATTGTGGCGGAAAACCGATTTTTGAAGGCCAAAAAACGGATGACACCGGGCTGGGTGTTCTGGCTCAGGTACCTAAAGAGACTTCCCTATGGTCCATTTTTGCCGAAAAAGAGGGCTCGAAACAAAATGATTTCGATACTTACTTGGAACACGCCTTTGATTTGGAGCCCGGTTAAACCGCCAGAGCTTTGAATGGTAGAACAGGCTTAAAATAAATTCCTGCCCTCTACCTGAACAAAATGCCGCATCCGCCAAAATTTGTGACTAATATACAAACCCGATGATTATTCCGCCGACCTTGCCCTCGACTTCCCTGTCGGTCGTAATCGCGTCTTTAGGGGTCGAAACAAGTAGGTGGCCCACGTTTTCGCCCGGAAGGAACCTGAACTTGTACTTTATGATATCGTCCTTGCCAAAGGAAATCCTCGGCTTTACGACGCTCAGCTCGTTGATTTTCCCGCTGAGCTTGACCTTGAATTTGTGGTAGTTGTTCTCGGGGAGCACCTCATAGCCTCTGATGTAGCCCTTCTCCTTTAGCAGGTCGAGGAGGTTTTTTACGAGGATGCTGCTCTCCACAATTGTTTCGCTCTTCCCAACTGCCTCAGCGTTCTTTATCGCCGAGAAAACGTCCGCAAGCAGGTCGTGTCTCATAAAATTAGACTGAAAATAACTTAAATGTCATCCCTTTCTTTAAAAGAAAGGTCTAACAACCCCAAAGAACCAATTTCCATATCACAGGAACGGTTTGTGTAGCAAGGATTTTAAATTTCTCCTATATATATTATGCCTTGCGGAAAGAAAAGGAAGAAGGGAAAAATCAAGACTCACAAGCTCAAGAAGAGAAGGAAGGAGAATCGGCATAAGAAGTGATTTAATTCTGCGAGTATTTCCTTGTTTTGGTGGGGTTTGAATTTAACCGGATAACTTATTTCACGGCAATCGCCGAAATCACGCAAAGGCTTAAATACTTTTACCGCCAGTTTAGGGTATGCAATATACGGGAGTTACAGGATGGTACATTGCTCCAGTTTTTGTTAAGTTGCAGTAATCCTCCCTTAATTTTTCCGACACTTCTCAACATGGCACTAATGCGTTCTGGTACGGGCTTATATTCGACAAATTGCGTTGAGGAGTGCGTAGACCTCTTCTGCGGGGTCCTGTTCCCTGCCGCGGCGATAAGGGGATTTCGGCGCCGCGGCGGAAAGACGCGCGAGCTTGAGTTCCACAGGGGCCAGTGCCTCGAGATTATAAACGAGGCCGAGGTGCTAAGCTCGGTAAAAGAGGAGCTAAAGGATGCTGTCGAGAAGAGCTATCGGGACGCTTTGTCATTGATGAGGTGCGACTATGGGATGTAGCTCGGCTGATGATTTTGTCCCTGCAATTGACCTAAGCAGCTGCCCGCTACCCTATCCATCTTTAGAATATCGGACGGAACCCGTGGAATCAAGAATCGACCCACAAATTTATCTGCGGCTGCGCAGGCTTGAGTCAAGAATCAGGCTTCTTGACAGAATCGGCGGTATGGGGCTTGGGCCGGAGTTTGGGAAATATTGCGGCGAGCGGTATAAGGTTCTCAAAGCTTTGGACGGCATTCCCGGGGGGATTTACGGCGACCAAGAAGCAGACGATTATGTTGGTTGGTGGGTAGAGGGCCTGAGAGAATGCGCCCTCTCACTGCCCGGAATTACTTATACGGAAAACCGCCTACATAATGAATAGTTGGGTGGTGGGTAGGTCGGGGGCTTTGCGGCAGGCGGAAGCTATTAGCTACCAATCGGTTATTTATTTAATAAGGAACAAAAATTATGGGCGGTATTTTGGAATCTGTTGAGGCGGGCGCGCAAAACTGGGATTATCCGACAGACATTCGGGATTTGGCTTCCAGAAACTGGCCTTACCCGAGTGAAGCAAACACCGGTGAAAGGAGATTCTGCCCCTATTCAGGATTTGTAACTAGAGGTCCCCATGATTTATCTCTTTATGATTCGCGCAAAAGGACAAGGGCACTCGAAAACATTGAAAAGGGCGTCGCAAAAAACGGCACCCCTGTCGATATATCCAAAGCCTACACTGCCGCGGTTGAATTCTTCAGATATAACCCAAAACTCAGCGACCTGCAGATAAAAGAAGCGATAAGAATATTGGAGGACTGGTTTTTTAAGCCTGTGTCTTAACTGTGTCTTAATATAGGTGGAATGCGTACCTGAATCTCCAGAAAGCCTTACTTTAGCCCTAAACCACGATAGACGCAAGTTTTCCGATTGGTAGGTACCTTTCGACGACCTCCCTCGCAATCGGCCCCTTAATCTCCGAGCCAAGCGCGTTTAGCTTCTTGTCGACAAGAATGATTGCATTGTCCTCAAAGCAAAGCCTCGTGCCGTTGCTCCTCTTGAATTCCTTTTTCTGGCGCACGATTATGCCGAAGTGGACCTTGTGCCGAAGCTTAAACTCGCCCTTGGTCACGGTGCAGGTGGCGATGTCGCCGACCCCGCCCTTGGGGTACCTCCTCTTTCGGCCCTTGTAGTTCTTGAAGTTGATAATTTTCACCTTTTTTGCCCCGCTGTTGTCGGCGCAGTTTAGCACGCTCTCTGTCGTCAGGGCCCTCACCACATTGCTCGATACGCCTTTCATTAAATAATCGGGCTAAAAAATTTAAAGTAGTGCCTTTGGCGGTCTGGCCTGTCAGGGGCGGCCCGATGCAGGGGCGGAAGGGACAGGGCAACCCAAAAACCCGAGGCAAGCCTGCAAAAACCAAGAGAGCCTGTGGCCGGACTCGTGCGTAAATTAAATATTGCTGAATATATTAATGTCTGAGAAAAAGGGCGGCGGCCCGAAATCTTCCGGGCCCGTGGACGCAGTTATCGGCAACAGATACTTTCCTCTTGCGGCGGTAATTGCCGCTATCCTGATAGTTTTCAGGGGGCTCTCCCTCTTTTTCGAGGTTACAATCTCTTTTCAAGGGCAGCTTCTTCTCTGCGCCGTGCTGGCTTTATGCTACCTCCTGGCAAATCCCCCAGGATTCATCAAAAAGCACAACCTCGCAGTTTCCCTTCTTGTGGTCGTCCTCATATTCTTCCTCGGTCTTCAGGTAAGAATGGCGACTGTAAACGAGGAGGCGACATACGGCTCCGGGCTAACGTCGGCGATGGAATTTATCGGCCTGACTGTGTCGGACACCGACGAGAAGTACCTTCTTGCGGCCGACCCTCATTTCTGGTATGTCCAGACCGAGCGGGTGCTTGACGGCATCGAAGGGCGCGAAACGCCCGAATATGACTACCTGCGGCTCCACCCGGAGTACCAACCCTACGAGCCGCACCTTTTCGCCCGGATAGCGGCCTACAGCTACAAAATCGCCCATTCCATTACGGGCATAGAATTCTACCGCTTCCTATTCTGGTTCCCGGCGATTGTCGCCGCGCTTTCGGCTTTCCCCGCCTTCTGGATTGGCAGGGAGCTTTACTCGAACCTCGCAGGGATTTTCGCCTCCTTTTTCATAGTGTTCTCCCCCTCCTTCATGTCGCGCTCCATCGGCGGATTCTTCGACACCGACTGTGCGGTCATATTCTGCTCGGTTCTTGTGGTCGCCTTCTTTCTTGCCGCATACAACAGAGTCGACCCGAAAAACTGGAAAAAGCCGTCCCCGATAATCCTCTCCGCACTTGCTGGGGCATCCCTTGCGCTGTTTGCAATAATATGGTCCGGGTTTGCCTACATGCCGTGGCTTTTTGCAGGGCTCTTCGGGCTTCACTGGATGTATCGGGTCTACATCGCGGAAGGCAAAGACATTAAGGAAAAGCTCCGGCACAGCTGGCTTTTTTTCAGGAGCCACGCGCTCGTCTATGTCGTGATGGGCATCGCATTCCTTATACTTACCCTGCCCTCCCAGGGAATCCTTCCGGCAAAGCAGGTAATAGATGTGACGACCTTTTTCCAGGAAGCGAAGGCCGAGGGAGGGATTTTCCCGAACGTCTGGATATCCATTTCCGAGGAGATGAGCGCATCGTCAGGCGAGGTCATCGCAAGGGCCGGCCATCTGGCTTTCGGTCTTGGGCTTATTGGCCTTGTCCTGCTTCTCGTCATGTTCCTCCAGAACTTCGGCAAAAAATCCATCTACCCCGAGACTTTCTTTTTGATGATTATATGGATTATCCCTACGCTTTACGGAAGTATTTGGGCCTTTCGGTTTGTCCAGCTTCTGGCCATTCCCCTCGCCATTTGCGCGGGAATTGCGCTCGGAATGGAAACTCCTCAAGCTGAAC
>JBNGEE010000043.1:0-6064 GCA_049975565.1 Candidatus Aenigmatarchaeota archaeon | reverse complement strand
AGACAAACTCGGTCCCCTCCAGAATTTCTGCCAGTTTTTCCCTCTCTTTTGAAAGATCGTGATTTATGAACCTTGCCCTTGGATTCACAAGTCGGGAGTCACCTGAAGAAAGATTATCGACAACAATAACCTCTTGGCCTATATCTATAAGCCTATCTGCTAAGTGGCTTCCGATAAACCCCGCACCTCCGGTTACAAGAACTTTCATAAGTTTATTAAAAACACTTAAAAGGCTCAAAGCCACCGCTCCGCCCAGTTAGCAAGGGCAAAATAAGAATAAATCTGCTCGCCAGTCCTCTGGAAATTTGCCCCGCGCCCCTTCTCCAAGAGCCTTTCAAGGTGAGCCTCCTGAGCCTTGCTAAGAATTTTTCGCTCTATCAGGCATTTCAGCCGGCTCTCCAGTAATCCCCGATAATCCGAGTAGAGCCAGTCAAGAATCGGCGGCAGAAATCCGGCCTTTCCCCGGCCGACAATCTCTTTAGGCACACGGTCCTTAATAATCTCCCTCATTATTTTCTTGGTCCTCAGCATATCCACCTTGTACCCTGTCGGAACCCTGTTCGAGAATTCCATAAACCGGTAGTCCAGAAAAGGGCACCTCGCCTCGAGCGCGAAAAGCATGGTCGCCCGGTCGGTTTTCACGAGGAAGTTGTCCGCGAGGGTGCCGTAGAGCAGGTCGAACTTTATCGCAGCTTCTGTGAGGCTTTCGTACTTTTTCAAAAGCGGCCTGAAATTCTCCGACTGCCACTTTTGGGCAGGCTTAGATACATATTTGTCGTCGCTTAAAAGGTTCTTGTAGAAGTCCCTGTCCTCCTTTAGGGTCAGACGAAAGCCCTCCTTTCCCATGAAAAAGAGGTTTTTCCCGGATGCCCGAAACGCCAAATCAAATCCCCGGTACGCCATTTTGTTGAAAGCCAAGGGAAAGCGCCTGAAAAATTCTATTCCTGCCGCGGCCCTGTGAACCGTGTACCCCCCGAAAACCTCGTCCCCCCCGTCGCCGCTCAAAACAACAGTCACGTGCTTTTTGGCAAGCTCGGACACTTTCGCGGTAGGGTAGGAAGAGAAGTCCCAGAAAGGCTCGTCATAGGCAAAAGTGATTTTCTCGATTAATCCCTCGAAGTCTTTTTTTTCGAAGTAATGGTGGTGGTGAATCGTGCCGAGGTATTCTGACATAAGCCTTGCGTACTTCGACTCGTCGTACTTTCCCTCAAACCCGATTGAAAACGTGTGCAGGTCGTCCTTGAATTTCCTCATAGTCGCAGTAACCGCCGAGGAGTCAAGCCCCCCCGACAAAAACGTCCCGACAGGCACGTCCGCGATTTTTCTCAAAAGGACGGAGTCGTCGAGCAGTTCCCGGCCCTCCTTAACGAGAGCCTTTTTATTCTTCTCCGGCCTGAAGGGAGGCATCTCCCAGTGCTTTGCAATCCAAAGGTCCCTGCTCTTGAGGTCAAAAACCATACTGTGGCTCTGCTCCAGCTTGAAGATATTTTTGAAAATCGAGCGCGGAGCGGGGATGAAGCCTAGCGCGAGGAACATGTCAAGGGAGGTTTTGTCTATTTCCCTTTCCACCCCATACTCCAAAATCGCCTTTATCTCCGAGGCGAAAATAAACCTTTGCCCGTCGAAGTAATAGTAAAGCGGCTTTTTGCCCGCCCTGTCCCTCGAGAGGAAAAGAATCTTTTTTTTTGAGTCGTAGATGCAGAACGCCCACATCCCGTTGAACCTTTTAACACAATCAAATCCATATTCGCTGTATGAGTAGATTATCGCCTCCGTGTCGCTGTCCGAATTAAATCTGTGGCCTTTCGATTCCAAATCCGACCTTAGTTCCCGGAAATTGTAGATCTCGCCGTTAAAGACTATGGTTAAATCCCCTTCCTTATTTTGCATCGGCTGGCGGCCCCTTTTTGAGAGGTCGATTATCGCGAGGCGGCGGTGGCCGAGGGTCACCTTGTCATCCAAGAATTTCCCGCCGGCGTCAGGCCCCCTGTGCTCAAGCGAGCGGTTCATCTTTTCAACCAGATTTTTGTCCGCCCAGTTAAAGCCGCAAATCCCGCACATTATTTTTTCCCCCGGTGCTTGTCAAGCCCCTCAAAAAGCCTCTCGTACCTGTCAACAACCCGCTCCCAGTTGAAGTTCTTTTTGATAAATTCCGCCGCCCCCCTGCCGAGTCTCTTCCCTTTCGCCTTGTCCTCAAGAAGCTCAACGATTGCCTTTCCGATGGTTTCGGGCGCGGTATCGTTTAGCAAAATCCCGGTCTTTCCAGGAATCACAACGTCAACCCCACCTTCGTTTTCGGTCGAAATCACGGGCAGGCCGTAGTACATCGCCTCGAGAAGCGAGGTAGAAAGCCCCCCGCAGGAAATCGCCGGGTTCAGAAAAATGTCCATTCCATGCAGAAGCGACCAGGCTTTGGCCCTTTCGACCCGCCCCAAAAACACGATGTTTTTTTCGCCCTCCGCCATTTTTTCGAGCATCTCCCGGTCAGGGCCGTCCCCGATTACAAAGAGCCTGGCCTTTTTCCTGTAAATTTCTGGCAGATTCCTGAACGCCTCAATCGCCACATTCATTCCCTTGTTTTTCGTAATCCGCCCGAGAACGCAGATTTTCGTAAAGCCCTTGTGCTTCCTCAAAAACGCCTTATCGGGCTTCGCATTATCGAGCGCCTTAAACTCGACCCCCCGATAGATTATCTCCATGTCCCTGTCCAGAAACTCCTTCTGAATAAATTTCCGCACAGGGGTCGAAATCGGCACCACTTTATCGGCCCCCCAAAAAACCAGCCTCGAAAATGTCTTGTCGTAGATCCACGAAAGCCGCGTAATCAGAGGGTTTCTCATGTCAACGAACGCCGAGCCGTGCTCGACATGGATATATTTTTTCCTTTTGGCCTTCGCGTAGATTAAGGCAAGAAGGCTTGAGAAAAAAAAGCGGGTGCGAGACATCACGTAATCGGGGCGGTTGTCGCCCGCAAGACTGAGAAGCCTCCAGAACCTGAGCCTCCAGACTTTTGGGATGGCGTTTTGCGAGGACTTTGTAATCTGGAAGGCGGGGTACCTTATAATCCTGAAATTGCTTCGGATCTGCTCAAATTCCTTTGACTCGGGGAGGTTTGGGGCAAAGACTGTGACTTCGTAATCCCTTTTAGTCAGGTGGGTCGCGAACTCCTGCACGTGCGTCTCAAGGCCGCCGATATGGGGAGGGTAGAACGGCGAGAAAATCAGGAGCTTTCTCATTTTCTTGGATTTCGCGGCTTTCATAATTAGAGGCTAATTTTTCAAATATCCTATACTTATGGCAGACTACCTAAAGAAATTCATTGCAGGGGCTTTGGTGATATTCCTCTTCAACATCCTTGGCGCCGCCATAAGCTATCTCATGCGCTTCGTGATGACCTCAAACCTCACCCCCACGGACTACGGGCTTTTCTATTCCTGCTTCTCCCTAGTGGGTGTGTTTTTCCTCTTCAAGGACTTCGGGCTTGCCCAAAGCCTCGTCTACCATGTCTCGAAATTCATGGCGGCAAAAGAGCCGGAAAAGCTGAAGAATTCCGTGGCCATTGTTACTTTCGTTCAGGCGGTTCCAGCGCTAATGATTCTTGCGCTCACTTTCATCTTCGCGCAATCCCTTGCCGTGAATTACCTGCACCTTGCGGGGGCCGAAATAGTGAAGGGCGCGCTTGTGATAAAAATCCTTGCGGCGGCAAGCGTGATTACAATAACTTACGCCGTCGCCCAGGCGGTGGTTCAGGGCGCGCAGAGGATGAAGCTTTTCGCTTTCATGGAGTTCTCGAGGCTCACATTCTGGTTTGTTTTTACCTACCTCTTCTTTGCCGTGGGCTACTCTTACCTCTCGCCTGCGCTCGGCTACATTGCCACGTACCTTGCGACAACCATTTTGTTCTCGGCGCCGATACTAGGCGCGCTGCCGAAGGCAAAACTTGCGATGGACAAAAAGCTCGCGAAAGACCTGGCCCTCTATGGCCTGCCCATAATGGTATCGTCCGTCGCAGGCCTCATAATCTCCTACACTGACACGATAATCCTCACCTTTTTTAGGACTCTCGCGGAGGTTGGGATATACCAGACCGCCCAGCCCACGGCAAGGCTTCTGTGGTTTTTCTCGGGCTCGCTTGCGGTGGTGCTCTTTCCCCTCGTGACAGAGCTAAAGGCCAAAGACTGCCGGCTGATAGAGAGGGGTCTTTCGGTGCTCTACCGCTATATCTGGGTCGCCCTCGTGCCGGCGGCGCTTCTCGCATTCTTTTTCTCGGCCGAAATCCTCGGCCTGTTCTTCGGACAACCCTATTCGCAGGGCTCCGGCGTGCTCAAAATCCTTTCAATCGGCGCGATAGTGTTTTCCCTCGCCCACATCAACGGCAGCGTCCTAAACGGCCTCGGAAAGCCCAAAAATTACACGAAGGTCATCTGCGCGGGAGGTGCCGTAAACCTCGTCGCGAATATTCTTTTGATACCGGCCTACGGGATGGAGGGCGCGGCGGCAGCAACCCTTCTCACCTACCTCGTCATGCTGGTCGCGTCATTTCGGGAGCTAAAAAAGTTCATAAGGCCTGTCCTGCCATTCGCCGAGTGGGCAAAGACTCTTTTGTCGGGCGCCATTTCCCTTGGCGCGATTTACCTGCTCAAGGGCGCCCTGGCCTTGAACCTCTACCTCGAAATAGCCGTCTGCCTTTCGGTTTTCGTGGCCGTGTTTCTGGCGCTCATTCTGGCTTTTAAGGTCGTGAGGATTGAGGAGGCCATTGGGATTGCAAAACAGGCGGCGGGAATCAGGTAATTGCGCGGGCATTTGGTTAAAAGAGGTTTTTAGGCGGCGAAAATTATATATACCGTCGGCTGCATTATTTATGCGGGACGACATTAGCTGTTCCAGATAAATATGGCTCTTTTTGGTAAGTTCTTTGGGGAAGAACCGGAACTGGTAAAAGAGGACCGAATGATTTATATAAAGACGGGCGGCCTTTCTGAGAAGCTGTACGGAGAAAGGGTTTTTTTGCCGAACTCGAAAAAGACAGAAAGATTTCTTGATAAGGTAAAGGAACTGAATCCCGGATTTGTCGTGCCTAAACAGAGCAGCATCAAGGTAGCCAAGGATTGGAGGGGTTTGAGGGAGGTGAGGGGAATGGAGGACCAAAAACACAAGGCCGTAAAGGCAGTGAGGGGGTTTGAGTCTTCAGGAGGCTATGGCACTATAAAACCTCATCCTAAGGCATATGATATATTAGGATACCCTCTGCCAAAATATGTCATGGAAGATACGAAGGAACGCCTCAAAACAAAAAAGAACCCGCAGAAAGTAAATGAAGCTGTGGGTGACAAAAAGCGCCCGCAAAGGGAAACGGGCGTGCCTTATGTTGAGCCGCCGTCAAAGGCGACACGGTCGGGTGTGAGGGAAGAAATTATTCACGCAAGCGGGAAAAGGAAAAATTACCCGGGGAGTAACGGCTTTGATAATAAAACTACAGGGGGTTTGGCAGCACAAGTTCCCTACGAAAA
The DNA here is from genome assembly GCA_049975565.1 of Candidatus Aenigmatarchaeota archaeon. GTDB lineage: Archaea > Aenigmatarchaeota > Aenigmatarchaeia > QMZS01 > QMZS01 > JAFGCN01. The sequence continues at coordinate 554 of JBNGEE010000043.1, read as the reverse complement.
GTGTCCTGCATTTCCAAGTGAATATGCGAGCTGGCTTAGCAGCCTGAATAAGTATGGGTTTTTGGATTATGCTTTCACGGACAACTGCCTGAAAGATGGCATAACCTCACGGTCGGCGAAAGAACTCTCGAAAACACTCAACAAATATATAACCTCCGACGGCGTGGGGGGAAGAGCCGCAAAAGGAATAAATGAACACTCGGCAAAATACATATTTTCGGCAAATAACAACTCCACTTTTAAGAGGTTTATCGAGTGGATGCGAGAAAACGTTGAAGAAGACTGGATGGATCAGTATCGGACTGACACCCTAACCTTTAAGAGCGGTAGGGGGAGAGATCTTAGGGTAGAATCCATGACCCTTAATTTTCTATATGACAGCGTCGAATACCTGAGAAGGGAAGGGATTATGAATATCTAATCGAAGAGGATTAATTATGTTCTACCCCATTAGCGTCTCCTATGAAGTCTCCGGCGGAAAGGCCGTAATAAAAGTCCTTGGCAGGGACGAAAAAGGAAAAAAGGCCGTCATTGAGGACAAGGATTACGAGCCG
>JBNGEE010000042.1:0-6144 GCA_049975565.1 Candidatus Aenigmatarchaeota archaeon | reverse complement strand
GCCCTACAACGTGCAGTTTACGGGAAAGAAGTTCTACCCCGGAAAGAGGCACCCGTACGTCCAGTTTCTCAGGTCTCTAAAGGAAAAGCTAATAACTCTTGGGTTTAAGGAGATGGATTCAATGCTTGCGGTACAGGACTTCTGGAACTGCGACGCGCTTTTCATGCCCCAGACGCACTCGGCAAGGGAGATTCATGACATTTTCATGGTCGACGCGAAGCTTCCCGCAGTCGACAAAAAACTTGCCGAAAAAGTCGGCGCCGAGCACGAGAGCTGCTGGAAATACAAGTGGAGCCTTGAGCGCGCGCAAAAGTGCGTGCTGATGTCACAGGGCACGGCGCTTTCGGCGATGCAGCTCCAAAACCTCGAAATTCCCGGGAAATATTTCAGCCTCGCGAAAGTCTTTCGCCCGGACGTTGTCGACGCGACCCACCTTCTTGAGTTCTACCAGCTCGAGGGAATAGTGTGCGACGAGTCGATGAATTTCCGCCATCTCCTCGGGCTGCTAAAACAGTTTGCGACCGAGATTGCCGGGGCGGAGAAAGTGAAATTCTACCCGGATTATTACCCGTTCACCGAGCCGTCAGTGCAGATTTCGGCGAAGCACCCGAATCTTGGATGGGTCGAGCTTGGAGGCGCGGGGATTTTTCGAAATGAGGTCACAAGGCCGTTTGGGATAGACGCGCCGATTATTGCCTGGGGGGTAGGCATCGACCGCCTCGCGATGTTCAATCTGGGGATAACCGACATCCGGGAGCTTTATTCGGCCAACTTAAAGTGGCTTAGGGAGAATTATTACTATGCCAAAAATTGACGTGTCGAGGGGAGAGCTTGAACGCCTGATAGGAACGCAGTTCGGAGAGGAGGAGCTCGAGTCCGCCCTGATGCTTGCCAAGGGGGAGCTTGACGCACTCGAAGGCGACGACCTCAAAGTCGACATCAAAGACACGAACAGGCCCGACCTCTGGAGCGTCGAGGGAATTGCGCGCGAGATTAAGACCCACCTCAGGAAAAAGGACATTTTTGAAGCCGAAGACTCGGACATCGTTGTCGAGGCCGCGCCGGAACTAAAGAACGTGCGGCCCTACATTTCGTGCTGTTATGTCTTGGGGCTCACTTTCACCGACAGGATGATTAAGGACCTGATGGGCCTCCAGGAAAGGCTTCACGCCCAAATCGGGAGAAACAGGGAGAAAGTAGCGATTGGGATATCGAACTTCGACCTGATAGCGCCGGACATCACCTACAGGGCCGCGAGCGAGGACATAAAGTTTCCGCCGCTCGGCCACACTGAAATGATGACCCCAAAGCAAATCCTCTCCCGCCACGACAAGGGGAAAGCGTACAGCCACCTCGTCGCCGAAAAAATCCCGATTCTTGTCGACAAAAACAAGCAGGTAATCTCGATGCCCCCGATTATCAACTCAAATACTCTCGGCCGGATTGACGAGAAGACAAAAAATATATTCATCGACGTGACGGGAACGGACAAAAAGCTCGTCGACCTCACGCTTCTCGTCCTTGCCATGAACTTCCGGGAGAGGGGTGGGAAGGTTTTCAGGGTAAAGGTCAAGGACTTCGAAGGCGAGAGGATGGCGCCCGACCTCACAGAAGTAACCGCCGAAGCGAGCCTTTCCGAGTGCAGGCAGATTTGCGGGATGGACCTCGACGAGAAAAACCTCATATCTCTTCTTGAGCGTTCCGGCTGCCGCGCGGAAATAAAGGGCGGCAAAATCCTTGCGACCTACCCCGCGCACCGGAAGGATGTTTTTGGCTCGAGGGATGTTATCGAGGACATCCTTATAGCGTACGGCTACAATAACATCCTGCCCCAAAAGCTCGGAATCGTGACAACCGGCGGAGAGAGCAGGACTGGAAAAATTGTCGGGGCGGTCGAGGAGCTCATGGTCGGGGCGGGTTTCCAGCAGGCGATTTCTTTTGTGCTCAGCAGCGAGGAGCGCGAGAACGGGAGGATGGGTGAGGCCGGGAAGCTGTGTAAAATTACCAACCCCCAGAATAGGAACTACACTGTTGTGCGAAGAAGCCTCCTGCCCACCCTCATGGACTTCCTCTCAAAAAACCAGCATAACGAGTTCCCCCAGAAGGTCTTCGAGGTAGGAAAGGTCATCGTGGACGGAAGCGACGAGAGGGTGAAGCTTTGCGCCGTGATATCGAATTCTTCGGTGAGCTACGAGGAGATTTCCTCGGTGCTCGGGGCGGTTGTCTCCACACTCGGCTTTGGGATGAAGCTCGAAGCGGCGGGCGACCCGAGGTTTATGGAAGGGCGCGCCGCGAAAGTGAAAATAGGAGGCAAAGCCTGCGGGGTCGTCGGGGAGGTGTCCCCCGAGGTTCTCGTGAACTTCGGGCTCGAGTATCCCGCGGCGGCATTTGAGATTGATTTGTGGTTTTTGGTTGATTAGAGTTTTGGAGGCGCTTTTGGAAGAAAGGCGACAGGTCTTCATTTTCCTCATACACACCCCTCCTGCATTTTTTAATGCAGGAGCCGCATTTGACGCACTTTTTATAGTCAATTGTAGGGAAACTCTCTAATTATAGGGAACCTCTCTATTTCTTCCAGCGGGATTCCAAAACCCCCTTCTTTTTCCAAATTGTACTCCATTTTCCCTGATGAGATAATTGTAGGCAGAGTATGCCGCCTTTACTCCATCTGCGGCGGCGGTTATCGCCTGTTTTGGAGAGTTATCTGTAACATCACCTGCCGCAAAAAATCCGGCCAGATTTGTTTTGCCGTTTTTATCGACAATTATTTCTTTTTTCCGGTTTATTTTAACCCCCAGATGCTTTACAATGCCGCTGTTTGGCTCGCGCCCAACATAGATAAATAGCCAAGCCGCGCTAAGCCCAGCCGTTCCTTTATATGGCTTTTTTAAGACAATTTTCTCAAGATGATTCTTACCCTCAAGCCGAACCGCCTCGTTTTCAGATATAAGCTCGACCTTTCCTTTTTTGACAAGCGCCTCAATCTTTTTCCTGTTTGCAAATTCCGCCCTCAGGGCATTTTCTCTGCAGATAATATAGACTTTTCGGGCGTACTCTGAAAGGATTATCGCTTCCTTTGCCGCGCTGTCGCCGCCGCCGGCTACTGCCGCGACTTTTCCCTTTGCCTGCGTAAGGTCGCAAAGCGCGCAATAGCTCACGCCTTTTCCCAAAAACTCTTCCTCTCCCGGGATTCCCAGTTTTCTCACCCTTGCGCCTGCGGCAAAGATTATTGCCTTTGAATGAAATGCCTTTCCATCGGAGATAACTCTAAACTCTTTTTTCGCCCTGTCAAAAGACACAGACTCAGCGATGTCTGTCAGAAAGTCAGAAGGGTAGTCCCTTGCGTGGCCTTCGAGAAGCCCTGCAAGCCTGCTACCATTAACGGAAATAAAACCCGGATAATTTTCGACATCTCCCGTAAGAGCGATTGTTCCGCCCGGAATCTCGCCGATGCAAAGGACGCTAATGCCAAGCCGCCCGCAGTACATTGCCGCGGAATATCCAGCCATCCCCGCGCCTATCACAATCACGCCATATTTCTTTCTTGGGTTTGGCTTTGCGGGATATTTTTGCCTTGGCTCCAGAATTATGCCTTTCCCGAGTTCGCTCTTCTCTTTCATGTACTTACCTCAAAAGATTGGGGGCAAAAAGAAGTATCAGACCCAATATGACCATGATTACCCCGCCAAAGAGCTTGCATATTTTCGCGTACCTTTCGCCAAAGGTGCTGCTGATTGCAAATGCCGCCATACCAAAAATCACCAGGTCATCGAGCATGAAGAAAAACACATACAGCGCTATATAAGCATAGCTTTGGATGGGCGTGAGATTACTGAGTGCAAGCACCTGTGCGAAAACCGCAGGAATCGCGGCAGAGCAGACAAATTCAACCGAGTTTACGACAAAAGCGAGGGCAATGACCGAGATAAATATCGAAACAGAAAGCGGCTGCGAAACAATCTTCTGTATCTTGTTCATAGTCTTTTCGTGGCTTTCCTCATCCACCACCCTACAGGTAAGGGCGTCTTTTGAGGTAAAGTACTCCTTTAGCCCAACTATTCCCCCGCCAAGGGCAAGAAGGCCAATCAATATTGTGACAATAGTGAGATAGCCCATGAAAAGGAATATGTTGAGCCATGCGGTCATGAAGAGGAAATAAAGAATTCCTGAAGAAAGAACAAATGTCCCCACAATAAACCATACTTTCTTTCTGTCCTCAAGACCTATCAAAAGCCCTATCAGGAAGACCAAAACCCACATCGCGCAGGGATTGAACCCGTCAATGAGGCCAAGGACTATTGCAAGCGTTGGCAGCGAGTATGCTGTAAGGTCAACCCTTCCCAGAAAAGGAAGCTCATAATCAGAAAGCGAGGTATTCATCCCCTGGCTGCTTTGAGCTTCTCCGTGACTTCCGCTTTTGCATTTGCTTATGCAGTCCTCTATAGCGAATATTATCTGCTCTTTGGTATGAAACCCTATCAGCGCAGTCTTCCCGACAAAAATTGTAGGCACCCCCAAGCGGCTCGTGTCGAGGCCCGCTTCAGTTGCCATTTTGTAAAATAGCCGGGATCCATCTATTGATGAGGCGTCATGCTCATAGAACCTGACTTCAGGATTTTCCAATATCATTCTTGCCTTAACCTCGTAGTATATTGGCTTTTGCTCGGAGCAGTGAGGGCATGTGGGAAGCCAGAAAAAGTGCACAGATAATCCTTCTGAAGAATCTTCTGTATTTTGGCCCTGCTGGAGCGACCAGGCAAAAAGGCCCGTCACTACCAAAAAAGCGATCAGGGCGCAGTTGAACCTTGAGCTGAAAAAACCTCTGGCTGAAGAGATTATTCCTTTCTTCCGGCCTTCAGAATTTTCCGGTTTGTTCTTTCCCTCAGATTGGCTTTTTCTTCTCATATTCATAACTGGCCAAGAGCCTGCTTGATCTTCCTGATGTCATATCCAACAATCACAGCTCCGCTGATTTCCGTGACCGGGACGTTTGACTGACCGCTTTTCTTCTCCATCTCCGCTTTTGCCTTCTTGTCTTTTGATATATCGATTTCAACAGGCTTTATCCCATTTTGGACAAGGTAGTTCTTGATAATCATGCAAAACGGGCACGCCGGAGCCGTATACAACATAACCTTTTTCTTCATATTCTGTCCACCTTCATGCAGCACGCTTTTTTTAGCATCCTGCCTTCAGAAAATCCCAACGCCCTGAATATGTCGCATACACGGTAATCCTTAATATGGTATATGGCCTTTCGCCCGTCTTTTCTGGATTCAAGAAGTCCAACAGACTTAAGCTTTCCAAGGTGTATTGAAACTGTCGACTGGTCTTTTTTCACATGAGAGATTATCTCGCAGGCGTATTTCTCGCCATCGAGAAGGAATCCGACAATCTTGAATCGGGTCTCATCAGACAAGGCCTTTAGAATCTTAACAGCGTCTTCCATATAACTATATTGGTAAGTATAAATATATATTTGAATTCGCCCGCACCCCGTCCGTTTTTTAACTCCCGTTCATACGCCCCAATGATTGAAACTAACAGCAAATATCCCCCTTTATTATGCAAAACATGCCAATTCCTATGAATTCCCATGTATATGTGAACTTTTTCCAGAATCTTATAACACAAATCTCCCAAAACCCCTATCTACCCATTTCCTGCCAGAACCTTCTCAATCCACCCGAAAAACCCCTGCAGGAATTTAGAAATCCCCGAAACGAAATCCCGGACATAATCTACCCAGTATTTCCCCTCCGGCTCCGGAATCTTTGGCTCCTCGACGTAATAATTCAGGTCAATGCCGTTGGACTTAGGAATCTGAAAGCTCATCCCGTTTAGCTCTTTTGTGCACTCGCGCATCTCGGTGATGTTGAGCGTATCGCAGGGCGAAAACTCCGCGCCAAGAATTCCCTCGAGAAGCGCCCTCTTTTCCGAAGCTTCAGTTACCGTAATATTTAGCGAAAGCATTTTACGGTAAGCCTCGTGAAGCCGCGCCCCGTCGTCCTTTAGGTATTCCCTAATAAAAAGCTCCGAGAAGGCGTAGCCAAACTCGCGGTCGTAGCTGCTCTGCGGGCTCCAGAGATGCATATAGTCCCGCCCCGAATAATAATACCTCCATAAGTCCTCGGTCGTCTTTTT
>JBNGEE010000041.1:302-6168 GCA_049975565.1 Candidatus Aenigmatarchaeota archaeon | reverse complement strand
TCTGAACGAAGGGAATCCAAAGAGTTTCCTTTTTTATTGCCTTTACGACCTCACCGCTCTCGCCGACGGCAATCTGCGGGTGGCGCACGCTTACGATGACTTTGGAGAAGTCCGGCTCGAAAGCGATGTCCTCGATTTCCGCGTCTTTTGGCACAATCTCCTTTATTTTCGCAATAGTCTCCTCGGTAGAGGGCAGGGTGTCAGGCTCGATTCTTACCTCTATCCTCTTTTTTATCCGGTCCACGATTTCCCTTATTTTGTCTTCTCCCGTGAGGAAGAAATTGAGGTTTCTCGTGTACACCACGATTTTGCTCCCCTCGTAATGAATCCGCGCATCGCTCAGTTCGGGGAGGTAGTCTCCGACGGTTTTTAGATAATCCATATTCAGTTATCTGTGAAAAACGGAAGTATTTTGGGTCTAGCCAAAAATACCGACCATAACTGATGTTGGTTTAAATATTTATATGGCTTTTGGCGGGGACTGACCCTTGGGTTTGTATAACCACCGGCCGTTTGATTTTTTGCTGCCTTAAACAGATGTGTTTCAATAGTTCAGACTTATGCCGGGGCCCCTTCATAGGTGCAACTGGGACTAAAAACCGCCATGGCATTGGACATGAATTCATCAATTCCGGAAGTAATCTCGGCGTCCTCAATTGTTGCATCCACAGGAACCCCCTCCACGCACATCCCGACACAGCTGTTTATCTGCCTGACCGGGTAGCCCGCCACTTCAAGAAGCATGTTGACTGCCTCCAGATTGATGCTCTCGTAAGTGCCTCTTGTGACCCCCGAGTCCGTAATCAGGAATATTCCAAGGCCATTACTGTATGCGTCGGCGATGTCGAGCAGCTCTTTTCTCTGCCAGTCGGCAACTCCCGTGCAGTTCCTTTTTGGGGTTTCGCAAATGCCAGGCGTGACGAGCCACAGCTGGTCATATCCCGAGTAGTCCTCGGGGTAAAGCCTTGAATCGTGCTTTTGGGTGTCAATATCATACCCTTTGCCCGCCAGATCCGAAAGATAATCAGAGACCTCTGTAGTATCCGGGTCCGTCAGGTTTTCCTCGTAAATCACGAGAATACTGTTTCCTCCCAGATGCCCCGCGACGTTTTCCAGAAGTGCATAAAGGTTTTCATCGGGGTTTATCCAGGGGTAGGTGTCCGCAAGCACGGCGGAGCGCTCGTTGTGCATCAGAACAGGCTGATGCCCGTTGTAGTCATAGTAGATAGGAACCTCCATTAGCGTGTCTTCCGAGCCGCAAACGCAGCCGTGGGAGGAACTTTCTCCAAGCACAGAAACCCCGCAGTCGGTCTTTACGGTCTCCACATAATATTCCCTATAATTCATTTCCCCCCTGAGCCGGTCAAGAAGGCTTAGGACTTTTTTTTCTTTTATAACCCTGTCCATCTCAAGCGTGCAGTCGAGGTCCTGGCAGGAAACGTCCCCGGAAATGTTGATGCACAGGCGCCTGCCGTATGTGCGCAGGTCCGATTCCCGCAGAGAGCCGTCCGAGGCGTATATGTCCTCCACAATTGACGAGAGCGAAATTGTCTGGACTTGGGACTGGCCGACGTTCATCTTGCAGAGGCGGTTGATGTCCGAGGCCATGTTCGATGCGGTCTCGGTCGATTTTTGTATATGGGTCTCGGACGTCAGGCTCGAAAAAATCCTCAGGAAAAGCATGAATGCCACAAGCACCACGATTATCCCACCTATTATCCACATCCATGCGTCCATGCCTTTGAGGCGGGCCATAATCTTATGGGGTGTAATATATAATAGCCAGACCTCTGGTCGGGTTTTGGGATTTTGTCTATAGTTGGCGCAGGGCCCACTAAATAAAAAAAGGCACTTTCTGTTTGTATCTCCGGTAGTCCCCGAATTTCTCCATCTCCTTCTCCTCAGCTTGGCAGACCCGGATATACTTGTAAATCAGGATGGGCGCGAAAATCAGGGTAAGGATAGTAGGCCACCCAACAAGCCACCCGAAGATTATCAAAATGAAGCCGAGATACTGGGGGTGGCGCGAATAGGAATAAATTACGGTCGTGACGAGCCTGTCTTTTTTGGCGGCTTTGTAGAGGTTGACCCAGCCGACAAGAATCAGGGCGGCGCCGATTGCCATCAAAACCGCCCCGTAAGCCATGGCGAGGTCCATCGCGAAGGAAAACCCGAAAAGATTGAAGGCGGCGACATTTTGGGGAAGAGCGATTTGCGGGCTGTAAAAATACTTCGAGGCAAAAAGGATTGTGAGGGGAACTCCATACATTTCCACAAAAAGCGAGACAAAAAAGGCGGTGGCCAGGCCGTACTCCGCCCAGTCTGCCTTTCTTCTGTAAGAGAGCGGGATCAAAAAAGCGGCGAACAAACTGATGCTGCCGATAACTGCGGCCCAGTTCCCGATTATCACCTGATTGATGATGTTTCCGGTGAAGTAGGCCTCGAAGTGGACGATAAACTCATTCAGGTAGAAGAGAGGAAAGACGGCGAGGGCGAGAAGGATTAATCGGGGGATTGGGTTTGTTCTGAAAGGGTTTTTGGAAAGGAATTTGTGGGGCGGCATAATATTACTCACAAATCAAATTATGGCCCACCGCAAAAAGAAGGACTACCACCCCGCAAAGCATTTCAAGACATTCAGGGAGAAGGTCGGCTACTACATGGACGACTACCGCTCGAGGCTCGGCCGGGACATAGACATTTTCATAATCTTACTCAACCTCGCCTTTTGCGTCATATTCGTCCTCAACACCTACGCGCTTTCCGTTTACGCGAAGGCGGTCCTCTGGAATCTGGAACTTATAATAGTCTTTTTCTTCATAGCCGAATTCATCGCCCGCCTTTACGGCTCGACCCGCAGGAAAAGCCAACTCAAAGACCCCTATACAGTCATTGACTTAGTAACGATCCTCCCGACGGTTCTCGAGTTTCTTTTCCCGGTGCTAAACCTCGGCGTAATAAAGCTTCTCCGGGTTTTCGCGGTTTTCAGGATTTTCCGCTTCATGCGGTTTTTCGCGGAAGACCACCTATTTTTTGGGGTAATCGCGGACGAGCTCATAAACATCTCCCGCCTTGTCTTCATAATCCTTACCATCTTCTTTGTTTCTTCAGGGCTTTTTTACTATGCGGAAAGCCCCGCCAATCAGGAGGTGCAAAACTTCGGCGACGCCTTCTATTTCTCCGTCGTTGCCCTGACGACAGTGGGTTTTGGAGATATCACCCCCAGTACGGATGCAGGCAGAATGGTTACGGTCCTTATGATAATCTCCGGCATCATCCTCATCCCCTGGCAGGCGAGCCTGATTGTAAGAAGCTGGATTGACGCCTCGAAAAAGAAGTTCGTCGTCTGCCCCAAGTGCGGCCTTTCCCACCACGACCACGACGCGTCCCACTGCAAGCACTGCGGGCACGTCCTTTACAGGGATTCAGACTGACAGGTTTCCCGGGACCGGCCAAAAGGGTCTGCAAGTCCTTTTATAATATCTCCAGAAGTTGGTTAGTAAAGTTTTCCACGATTTACATTTATGGAAAAATTCAGAAAGCTGGGCCTAGAAGAACCGATTTTGGAAAAAATAAGGGTGGTTGGGTTCGAAAAGCCAAGCGAAATACAGGAAAAGACAATCCCGCTCGTGCTTGAGGGAAAAGACATAATAGCCGCCTCGTACACGGGCTCGGGAAAGACCCTTGTTTTCGGCCTGCCCATGATTCAGAGTTTTGAGAAGGGCGCAGGGATACAGGGGCTGGTCCTCACCCCCACAAGGGAGCTTGCGATTCAGGTGACAAAGGAGCTAAAGAAGTTCTCGCAGCATAGCGGCCTGAAAGTCGTTTCTGTTTACGGCGGCGTGTCGATAGAGCCTCAGATCGGCGACCTCGAGACCGCGGACATTGTTGTGGGAACGCCCGGAAGGCTTCTCGACCATATCGAGAGGGAGACAATCGTGCTCAAGGGCCTCAAAACCTTGGTTTTAGACGAAGCCGACATGATGCTTGATATGGGCTTTCTCGACGACGTGAGGGACATTATAGACTCCTGCCCAAAAAAGCGGCAGACCCTCCTTTTCTCGGCGACCATGCCCGAGGATGTGGCTTATCTGGCGGAGAAATATATGCGCCACCCGGAAAAGATTTCGGCCGAGGCGTACTACGACGTGCACCCCGACGGCCTGAAGTTCTCGCTTCTCGTCCATCTGCTCAAAAACGAGAGCCGCGGAATCATAATGGTTTTTTGCAACACGCGCCACAACGTGGATTTCGTCTCGCACAACCTCAAGGCGCAGGGAATAGACACGCTTGCCATACACGGCGGTTTTACCCAGTCGAAGAGGGACAGCATCATGAAGTCCTTCCACTCGAAAACCGTCACTGTCCTGGTCTGCACGGACGTGGCCGCGAGAGGGCTTGACATACCCGACGTGACTCACGTCTACAACTACGACATCCCGAAGGACAGCAAAGAGTATATCCACCGCGCGGGAAGGACAGCCCGGGCCGGAAAGGAAGGAAAAGTCGTAAATGTGGTCTCAAGCAGGGACGTCGACAACTTCCGAAATGTCCTCGTGGACTACGATATGAAAATTTCTGAGATGAAGATGCCGAGGGTCGAGCGGGTGAGGATTATAAGGCTGGACCGCGACGGAAAGCTGATTGAGGGGTTTGGAGGAGAAAGGCGAAGTTTCGGCGGTGAGAGGAGAAGTTTTGGCGGTGAGAGAAGGGACTTTGGAGGAGAAAGGCGCGGATTTAGCGGCGAGAGACGAGATTCTGGCGGCCGGAGGGAGAGTTTTGGAGACCGGGGCCCGAGAGGGTATTACAAAAGGCGCGACGAGGGCAGCGACAAAAAGCCGCCGGAGATTACCCGGGGCCGCGCAAGGCCGAGCGTGCCTGCAAAACCCATTCCCCCGAAATTCCGCAAGAGAAAGGCTTAAAAATATCAGCCACCGATGGGATTTTCAAAGCCAGCCATTTTTTGATATGCGAATCTGCTTCTTTTTGGCTGAAGACTTTTTCTCGCAAGAAAAAGGCTTCGTTGAACCCACAACCTTCGGTTTACAAGACCGGTGCTCTTTAACGGAACCTCCCGCCAAATGAGATATTGGTCGCGAAGCGACGAATATGCTTCTTTTGACGTAGAGGTCTTTCTTTCGGGAAGAACGCTCGTCCTTCGGACGGCGCCTCCAATTGCTTCGCAATTGAAGGAAGGCTTCTACCGTTGAGCTACGGTGGCATAACTCAATCAAAAACTTAATTTAAAAACAGGATATGTTATGGGTTATATCTGTAAGGGAGTATCCCCTATCTTAGCTTCAGTATTGCTTATTGCGTTTAGCATAGCCATAGCCACCATCGTTGGCACATGGGCGATGAATTACACCCAAAAGAGCTTTCCGCCATCGATACGCAGGAGTACTGCAACAGGGTTGTTATACAGCAGCTGGACTTTCGGTACGATGCTTCCTCAAAGGAGGGTGTGGTGAGGCTCCAGAATAACGGCGAAAAAATCGGCGGCTACAGGATATACGCCTTCAATTCAGAGACGCAGGAGCTTGCAAAGGAATATGCCATGGAAATCGCGAAGGGCGACATAAAGACCTTCTCGTTTCAGACCACGCTTTCGGGGGTGACGGAGGTTATGGTCGAGGTCTTAAACTGCCCGATGGTCAAGCTCAGGTTTACAGTTTAGCCGCTGAAAATACCCAAAAGCCGCCACTGTTTAGCTGGCCGTGATAATTCATGGACACTATCAGGTCTGAGATATTTACCGTTCTTCTTCGGGGCAGGCTCTTTTCCGGCTCAAGCAGAACCACATTTTTGCCTTCAGTTGATTCAATTAGCGAGACATGGCCCCCAATCGCCGGACTTACCCCCATAG
>JBNGEE010000041.1:0-292 GCA_049975565.1 Candidatus Aenigmatarchaeota archaeon | reverse complement strand
CTTTTTGTAGTTGAAGCAGGCGATAATATCTCTGTCTTTTCCAAGCGAGTCTTCGATTAATTTTTGGGGTTTTTTCATGTCCGGCAGGCGGTAGATATATTTCAGAGGCATTTTGTTTTTGGCGAAAAAGCGGTTCAAAGAGTATTTCGTCTTTCCGATTTGAGTTCCCCAGCCCGAAGACGGTTTTGGCCCGGTCGGAATTTTGGGCCGCAGACGCTTTGGAAAACGGATCAGATGCTCTTTTGGCACAGTCAGGCCCAATTCAATCCCGATTTCCACTTGGGACTTGTAC
>JBNGEE010000040.1:0-6194 GCA_049975565.1 Candidatus Aenigmatarchaeota archaeon | reverse complement strand
GCTCACACCCTTCTCGGAGATGAGGATTGACAACCTCTTCGGGGGGATGAAATTCATCGTCGTCGAGACAAATCCCAAGGAAGGCGGCTTTATCGGGGAGGACACGGAGCTTGACGTGCTCTCAAAGGCGGTCGAGGTGAAAGAGGAAATCGTGCCTGAGGTTACTTATGACAACATCGGCGGGCTCAAGGAGGAAATCGTTGCGGTAAGGGAGGTAATCGAGCTTCCCATGCGCCACCCTGAGCTCTTCCAGAGGCTTGGGATAAAGCCGCCAAAGGGCGTGCTTTTGCGGGGGCCGCCGGGGACAGGAAAGACGCTTCTTGCAAAGGCGGTCGCGAACGAGTCCGGCGCGAATTTCATCTCAATCGCAGGGCCGGAAATCATGAGCAAGTACTACGGCCAGTCCGAGGAAAACCTGCGAAAGAAGTTCGACGATGCCGAAAAAAACGCGCCCTCAATAATTTTCATCGACGAAATCGATGCGATTGCCCCAAAAAGGGAGGAGGTGACTAACGAGGTCGAGAGAAGGGTTGTAGGCCAGCTTCTTACGATGATGGACGGCCTCAAGTCAAGAGGGCAGGTCATCGTAATCGGCGCGACAAACAGGCCGGATTCCCTTGACCCTGCCCTTCGAAGGCCGGGAAGGTTTGATCGGGAGATTTATATAGGGGTGCCCAGTCAGGAAGGGCGCCTCGAGGTGCTCCAGATTCACTCGAGAAATATGCCACTGGCAGAGGACGTAAACCTCAAGGAAATCTCGGAGAAGACCTACGGGTTTGTCGGCGCGGATTTGGAATCTCTCTGCAAGGAGGCGGCGATGCATGCACTTAGGCGGGTGCTTCCTGATTTATCCGCGCTCAAGGAAGGGGGGGAACTCCCAAAAGAGACCATAGAAAAGCTCATGGTGACAAAGGCCGATTTCGAGGACGCGATGCAGAAAGTCGAGCCTTCGGCGATGAGGGAGGTTTTTATCGAGATTCCAAACGTCCACTGGAGCGACATCGGCGGGCTCGAGAGCACCAAGCAGAAACTGGTCGAGGTCGTCGAGTGGCCCCTTAAATATCCGGAGAAGTTCGATAAGCTCGGCATAAAGCCGCCTAACGGCGTATTGCTCTACGGACCCCCGGGAACGGGAAAGACGATGCTTGCAAAGGCGGTGGCGAATGAGTCGGGGGCGAACTTCATATCGGTCAAGGGCCCTGAGCTTTTGAGCAAGTGGGTGGGCGAAAGCGAGAAGAAGCTGAGGGAAGTTTTCCAGAAGGCAAAACAGGCCGCGCCGACGATTATATTCTTTGACGAAATCGACGCGATGACGCGCTCGAGGGGATTTGGGAGCGGTAGGACGGACGTTGTCGACAGCATTGTCTCCCAGCTTCTCACCGAGATGAGCGGGCTTGAGGAGCTAAAGGGTGTTGTGGTCCTTGCGGCGACAAACAGGCCCGACCTCATTGACACGTCTCTTCTGAGGCCGGGAAGGTTTGACAGGCATATCCTCGTGCCGACCCCCGACAAGGAGGCGAGGCTCCAGATTCTCAAAATCCACACCAAAAACATGCCTCTCGACAAAGATGTAAAGCTCGAGGAACTGGCGGAGAAAGCCGAGGGGTTTTCCGGCGCCGACCTCGATGCGCTCGCACGTGAGGCGGCGATGCTTGCGCTCCAGGAAAGCGTGAAGAAAAACAGGGAAGTCGGGAAGGTCTCCAAAAAGGACTTCGAGAAAATCATGAAGACGGTCAGGCCGTCTGTCCCGAAAAAAATCGCGCAGTGGTACGAGGATTTCGAAAAGGAGATTAAGACACCCGACGAGGACAGGCGGGCAAAGACAATCGAGCCGGGGTATACAACATAACTAATTCCAATATTTTTAATCCCAAAAACAACTGCACCTACTGCTTCGAAACCTCGCCCATAAGCCTCTGCATCCTCTGGATAAAACGGGAGGTTTTTTCGCCGAGGTCGTCGATTTCCGCCCAGTGGATTCTTGCCTCCCCGTGCTCGTATGCCTTCCAGCAGGCCACAAGTTCTCGCGCGTATTTCACGTATTCGTCCCCTAAAAGCCCTTTTTTGGCGAAGTGGGTGTCAAGCGCATCGGGCACTTTTTTGGGTATCGGGGGCGCGACTCCCGCAAGAATCAGCGGCGCCTGGCCGGCCTCGACCATAGCGTTGAAGAAATGCTCGAGGATTTTCGCCTTGTAGTTGCGCTCGATTTGGCGCACTCTCGTTGGGGCGCGCGATATCAACTCGTGAATCGCCTCTTTTGTCCCGGGGATTTTTCCCTGAAGGAGAAGTTTTTTGAGGGGCACGAAAAAGCCTGAGGGGTCATACAGAGGCACGCCCTCGCGGATTTCGCAGAAAGTGGTCGGGGAGCCGTGCTTTAGAAACTCCCAGTAATCGGAGAGCAGATAGAAGCTCGTGTGCAGGTCAATATTGTATTTCCCCGCCGCGCGCCGTTCCTGCTCGATTGCCGCGAGGCGAACCTTCCCGACGGTTATGTGGTCAAGCTTCTTAGTGTCGTCGAAAAGCACTATCAAAACCGAGCCCGACCCCTCGCTTTCAGGCGGCAAAAGCCATATGGTCTTTATCAGCGGACGGTATTCCTTCAAAAGCGCCTCGCAAAAGTCCCTCACCGCCAGGAACTGCTTTTCGTCACGGGCGGGCTTTTGGACCTGTTGCGCGGATTGCGGCATTGGCATAATAGTATAGATAAGATATGATTAATAATATTTACAGCCCGTATTTTTTACCGATAAACTTGTTCGAGTTCGGCTCTCAGGTCAGCCATATCCCGCCCTTCCTTTTTAGACAGCCACTCTGTCCAGTCAGTTAGCAGCTTTTCTCTAAGCGCATTTTTGGCCCGTGCGTCATTTGCAAGTCCTCCCGGGCGTTCAAGTCCTCCCGGGCGTTCAAGGGCTCCCGATCTGGGGTTTTTATAATAAATGTTATCCAGCACATACCATCCTATCGGAAAATCGCCTAATCTGTCCCTCAATTCTCCCACCTCGTCTCTTAACAGACCGCCAACCGTTTTAGATATTCTGGAAATTGCTTTGTTGTATTCTCCTTGCAATGCCACATCTGAAATATATTTCCTAATAGGATTTGTAATCGGAGGAAGCACACGGGCCAAATCCTCGGGCTTAATTTTCCCGCCTTCCTTATTCAGAGCCTCAATTTTTTCCAAGCATTCCGAGTTGGTCACATCGTAAAACGCTTCGCAAATCCCTGCGATTTCCACAAAAGCCCTATATACCTTTTTTGATTTGAAGTCTCTTTCGGGCGGCAGTTCTGTTTTTCCAAGGTTCATGCGCAGATTATCCACACCTCTGGCTGTTAGGTAGGCCATCACAAAATCGCTCCCCGCCCGGCCATATTCATTATCAAATTTCTTAACTTCCTCTTTGGTATACTCTTTAGCAGGGCCCTTTCCACCATACCGCCGAATCCTGTCTACAATACCTACCATAATCTATATGCCTGCCGCCTATATATATAATCTATAAGCTTAAAGGTCAAATATTGCGGATAAATCCCTTTTTGGAACCGCGCTTAATGCCTCGACTTCCTCACGACCTCCTCGAGGTTCTTGGCGTAAATCACGCTCGAGTAGATGTCGCGCTCCGGAATCTCCTTGATTTTGCCCTTCTCCGAGAGGTCCTTTAGGTTGAAAATCCTCTCGAGGACCGACAGATATCCTTTCGAGACCATGCCCGTGTCCACAAACTCCCTCTTGAAGCGCCTTATAGCCGCGCGGTCGAATTTCTTTACGTGGAGCGCGTCTGCGCACACCCTGACTGCGCGGTCATAGGAGCTGTCTATAATCTCCTTTTTCTTGTTAACCTCGAGCAGCCCGAAAAGCTCGTCCACCTTGGTTATGAAAAAAACTCCCCGCTCAAGGTATTTCTTTATCTCGCGGCCGCTGATTTTCGTGACCTCGCCGTGCGAGATTTTTTCGGTGAACTCGAAGAAGTCCTCGTAGTACTCGACAATCCTCGGGTCAAGGAGGTACGAGTCGACAAAGCTCTTCTTCAACTCCGTGCCGAGGCTTTTCGCGGCAGGGGGGGCGATTCCGTAAAACATCAAAACCGCCTGCGCGGTCTCGACCATCGCCGCCAGAAGCTCGGTTGTCACCTCCTCAAGCATCATCCGCCTTGCCTCCTTAAGCCGGTAAGGCGCCCTTTCGATTAAAGTCTCCGCCTTCTCTCGCGTCCCGTGCACCCGCCCGTTGTTCACGAGAATGCTCAGGGGGGTGATATAATCGGAAGGGTCGTAGATAACAAGCGCATCCCCGACAGCGGTCGTCACCCACGGCTCGCCTGAGCGAAGAAGGTCCCACCAGACAGACAGGGTTTTTGGAGACTGGAAGTGCAGGTCGACCCCGAGCTTTTCGTCGCCCTGCTTTGATATCCTGCCAAGATCGTCCTCGAGGTGACCCATCATCGAGGGGCTGTATTTATCGGATGTATCGTCAACAATAACTAACGTATCGACGTCGTTTGGCTTTGCGTCCTTTCTCGCCGCCGACCCGTAGACAAAAATCGCCTTTATCAGGGGGTATTTCCTTACAAGCTCGACAGAATTCTCGTTCAGAAACTCAAGGACTGATTTGTCCATAATATAGTTTGGGCTAATATAAAAGGTAGGTTAAAAAGAAAAATCAAATATTATCGGTTGGATTTAGATTCTGTCTATAACGCTCTTAACTCTTCCATATACGTTGGAGGCCATTCCGGGATTTTCCATTTTGGACTCCGCCCTTTTGTTGATTTCTTCAATCAATCCGCGATCTTTTTTTGCTGCCTCTATGTTTCCGCTCATCCTCTGTGCATCGTAAAGTATAGTCTCCAAGTCTGTATCTGTGGCTTCCTCTTGCAAGGCCGCTTCTGAAAGCCTCTCAAGAGCAAGCCCTCTATTTTCGCCCAGTCGCTCAATGCGATATTGAACTCCTTCGGTCAGAGGCGCCTCTCTGAACTTGCCATCATCAACAACAGGATACACAAGAGCTCCCGCCTCATTTTTGGCCATTATTTCCTGGTATTTCTTGATTTCCCTCGCCTTAGTTACATGCTCAGGATCCAGCGTAGATATCCTCTTCTTTGACGCCTGCAGCCATAAGACCCCTCCTGTAATTCTCAGGAAGCGCCGCCTCAAGTTTTCTCGCATACTTTTCGGCATATTCCGCTGCCTCTATAAGGCTACTCCTGTATGTCTCCTCGAGCCGCTCAGATTCTTTATTCAGTTTCCGGTCATTATACAACCCCATTATCTTATCCCTATGTGTGCATGCCGCAACGCTCGCGATAACAAGACCTGCCGCAAGAGCAAGATACCTTGTGAGTTCGTCGCCGCTTGATGCATGACCGGAAACCCCCTCCGCAGCCTTGCCCATTGCGTCAGGCGCGTAAAGGGAAACTTTTTGGGTAATAAGGTTGGTTGCGTTCTCAGTCACATAGGCTGTAATGTTTGACAGGCTTTCATTTATGCTGGCATTAACCTGTGCCGCCTTTTCGGTCACTTTTGCGCTAAGGTCGGTTGCGTTTCCCCCGACAGTGTCGTTTATCTGGGAAAAATATTCCAACACCTTCGCAACGGTCTCGTTTCCAGTACCGTTGACAATATCCTGAACCGTTGAAGGGTCTAAAAGATTCACCTATATAACATCTATCCCGCTTCCGTTCCCAAGAGGCGCATTCACCGAACTATTTATCTGCTCTGCCACTTCGGTTGCATTAAGGTCGTTGTAAACAATTCCTTGCAGAATCTGGTTTGCAGCGCCAGAAACGGTCTGATTGTTTAGTTGGTCAAAGAATGACTGATATTCTGTCATATAGACCTCAATCCCATTACTCTGGATGTAGCGGGTGAGATTTCCGTTTGCACCTGCACCGGTACGACCCTGATAAATAGCACTCAAGCCACCCTTCAAGGTTTCATTAGCTCCCGCTGCGGTTACGGCATCCCAGTAGAGATCGTAGTTAAAATCACTTTTAGCCGCCGCACCCCCAACAAAAGGAAGCGTATAAACAGCACTCTTTGTCAAACTCTTCACCCCATTCGTCACTCGCCCTATTCCATTTCTTAGTGTCATTTGTTTCACCCCCTATTCCATTTCTTAGTGTCATTTGTTTCACCTAAAAGTAATTATATTAAAAGAAAAAATAGTTTTTTTCCAACGCATTATGCATGTATTACAGAAC
>JBNGEE010000039.1:3711-6580 GCA_049975565.1 Candidatus Aenigmatarchaeota archaeon | reverse complement strand
ATTTTGCCGTTTGGCGAGGAGTTCTACAGCAAAGCGGCAGAGGCCGCGGCGATGCTTCGACGGGAGGGGCTAAAAGTTGATATAGAGATTTCAAGGCCGAAGTTCGGCAAAAAGATGGCCTACGCAAGCGACATCGGGGCGAGGTTTGCGGTGATAATCGGGCAGGAAGAAGCGGAAAAAGGGTTTTACACCCTCAAGAACATGGAAAGCGGGGAGCAAAAGGGCGTCTCGAAAGAGGAGCTGATTAAAATGATAAAGTCCTAACTTCAATAATGAGAATCGAGAAGAAAATCTGGCCAGAGTATTTTCAGAAAATTGTCGATGGCGCCAAAACCTATGAATTGCGTCTTGCGGATTTCGAATGCGAGCCCGGAGACATACTCGTTTTAAAAGAATGGGACCCAAAAACAAAGCAGTACACAGGAAGAACACTCGAGAAAACCGTAACCTATGTCGGCAAGACCAAAGGCCAAACCTTCTGGCCGAAGGAAGATGTCGAGAAATACGGATTTCAGATAATTGCCTTCAAATGAATGATATATACCCATATAATATTGCATTCAACTGATGGGCTTTGGCGAAGCGTCCGCTTGTAATGGCCGCCCCCTGAACCGTTCGAAAACCTTAAAATAACCAGATTACATAGATTATGGCAAAAGTCGAGAAGGAGAAGGTCGAAACGCTGAACAAGATTTCGGCCCTGTGCAAGAGGCGCGGGTTCATCTTCCCGTCCTGCGAGATTTACGGCGGGTTTGCCGGGTTTTACGACTACGGCCCGCTCGGCTCGGAAATGAAGCTTAATTTAAAGGACTCGTGGTGGGGTAGGTTTGTCCGCCAGAGGGAGGACGTCGTCGGGGTCGACGCATGCACATTAAACCACCCGATGGTCTGGACAGCGTCAGGCCACGTCGAGGGCTTTGCAGACCCCTTAGTCGACTGCAAAAAGTGCGGCTACCGAATCAGGGCAGACCACCTGATAGAGGACGTCATGGGGATTTCCGCCGACGGCTGGACGCTCAAGCAGTTCAACGAGACGATTCAAGAGGAGGACCTTGTCTGCCCGAAGTGCAAAGGCGAGTTGAGCCCCGCAAGAAAGTTCAACCTGATGTTCAAGACTTTTGTCGGGCCGATTGAGGACGAGGGCCACACGGCCTACCTTCGCCCGGAAACCGCGCAACTGATTTTCACGAACTTCAAGGCGGTGGTCGAGACCTCGAGGGTAAAATTGCCGTTTGGCATCGCCCAGATGGGGCGCGCCTACCGAAACGAGATTTCGCCGAGGGACTTTCTCTTCCGCCTGCGCGAGTTCGAGCAGATGGAAATCGAGTACTTCATCCACCCAAAAAAGCTCGATGACTGCCCGTGCTTCACAAAGGACGCGAGGGATTTCGAGGTCATGGTTTACAGCGCAGAGGCGCAGGAAAAGGACACAGAGCCCGTGAGGATGAAAATAGGCGAGGCTTCGGACAGGAAAGTCATAAGCACGGTCTGGCACGCGTACTGGCTCTACGAGACCCTCAGGTGGTTCATCGACCTTGGCATAAGCCCGGAGAAGCTCCGGCTTCGCCAGCACCTCGCCGACGAGCGGGCGCACTATGCCGCCGACTGCTGGGACATCGAGTACAAGTTCCCCTTCGGCTGGAAGGAGATCCACGGCATGAGCAACCGGACAGATTTTGACCTAAAGCAGCACATAGAATTTTCGAAGCAGGATTTGAGCTACTTTGACGACCAGACCCGCGAGAAGGTCATCCCGCACGTAATCGAGCCTTCGCAGGGGATGGACAGGGCGTTTTTGTCGTTTCTTATCGAGGCCTATGAGGAGGACGCGGAAAACGACAGGGTGGTCCTGAGGCTTGACCCGAAGCTTGCGCCTTATAAATTGGCGGTACTGCCCCTCGTAAAAAAGGACGGCCTTTCGGAAAAAGGGATGGAGATTTTTGGGATGCTAAAATCCTGTTACACGTGCTTCTATGACGAGAAGGGCAGCATCGGCCGGAGGTACGCGAGAATGGACGAGATAGGCACGCCATATTGCGTTGCAATCGACTACGACACCCTTCAGGACGAGTCGGTTACGATCAGGGACCGGGACTCGACAAAGCAGGTGAGGGTGAAAATTTCCGACCTTCCAAACGTGCTCTACATGCTCATGACCGGGCAGATGAAGTTCGAGAAGGCGGGCGAGGCGATAGAGACGCGGAAGAAATAGGGGTTTTTCCGGAGATAATAGGTATTCTGATATATATTTTTTAGGACAGAAAAGTATATATATCAATACTATTATAATTAGGTGATAATATGATTAAACCCGCATTTGGTGTTGGTGGCAAAAATCCTGAAGCGATGGAGGAATATTTCTCAAGCGCCCCTAAAGAGGGTGTGGAGGATATTACCCGCGCCCAGCGTTCTTTTCTAAACGGAAAGCCCGCCGCCCTGAAACTGAAACCTGAGGATATGAAATACCTTAGCCCTGTTCTGGGGCTGGGTTACATGCAGGAAGACGGCCTGAATGTTGGGGGCTTGGCGGTCCTGAAAGAATATGGCGGCAAATTTGAAATAAGCTACAACGGGCGCAAAATGGCGGTCGAAGACAGAGAAATCGCCGAATGGCTCTTTCCCGATCTTTATGAAGGAATTGGCGGGGGCGAAGCCTATACTCCGGACAGGGACGGAAAGAAAAAGCACCGGTGGTTGAAGCCGGCGGCGGCAATTTTAGCTGCCTCTCTTGCTCTTGCGGGTTGTTACTATATTTGGGGAGACGATTTAAAGGATATTGGGTCAGATATTAGTTCAGGTGGTTCTCCTTCACGCCCTTCACACGTATGTAACATCTTTGATCCTTCCGATGTCGCCGAGTTTGTGGGTT
>JBNGEE010000039.1:0-3611 GCA_049975565.1 Candidatus Aenigmatarchaeota archaeon | reverse complement strand
CCTTCACACGTATGTAACATCTTTGATCCTTCCGATGTCGCCGAGTTTGTGGGTTATACAGGATATTTTTAGATGGTTCTCCTTCACACGTATGTAACATCTTTGATCCTTCCGATGTCGCCGAGTTTGTGGGTTGGAGATGATTCTCCTTCATACGTATATAACTCGTTTTCTAGTGAGGATTGCACCGAAATTGGCTGTATTGTGGGAGACGATTCTCCTTCATACGAAGATAACTCGTTTTCCGGTGAGGGTTGCACCGAAATTTATGTTATCGACATTGACGGGAGCAGATATACATATTCGGAATATCCACTGGATAATTACTTATGCAAGGGATTTAAGTGCCCAAATGGAGAGGTTGTAGTAGTCAATGGGGGGAAGGAGATCATATTGAACATCTCGCCTGAGAGGTTGGCTAATTTGAATGACGATAAAATTGAAGAGTTGGTTCATAAATACGTTAATGCGGAGAGGCAAAAAGCGGGCGTCCAGCCTCTTAAATGGGACAAAGACCTGGCCAATATTGCAGACCATCATAGCACGGATATGGCGAAAAATAGTTTTATGGGCCACTCAGGTTCTGACGGCAAGGGGCCTACCGAAAGAGCGGAGAAATATGGCTATCCAACCGAAAGAGATTTGGGCGGAGGGTATGTTATAACAGGAATTGGGGAAAATGTTGCTTATACTGGAACAGGATATGTTGTTAACGATAAAACCTGTAAAACCGAATATATTGCGCCTACGGAGGAGGCCATAGTGAGAGCTTTAGTAAAATGCTGTATGGACAGCGAAGGCCACAAAAGAAATATACAAGACTCCGCATATGTGAGCGCAGGAATAGGAATCGAATTTGACGGAAAGCATTCTTTTTTTGCCACACAGGACTTTTTCTAGACGGGCTTTTATCTTATTTACATAAATTTACCTAATTTATGAACGCCAAGGAAATCGTCGCCAAAAACGCGGGCCTCGAGTCGGGCCACAGCATGTGCGCGGGCTGCGGCGCTCCGATTATAGTTAAACAGGTTTTGGCGGCGGCGGGCGAAAACGTGGTTGTCGCGAACGCCACTGGGTGCCTCGAGGTCGCGACTACGCCTTTCCCTTACACCTCATGGAAAGTGCCTTGGATTCATAACGCCTTCGAGAACGCCGCCGCGACCCTCTCAGGCGTCGAGACGGCTTACCGCGCGCTGAAGAAGAAGGGCAAAATCAATAAGGACCTCAAGTTTCTCGCTTTTGGCGGCGACGGCGGGATGTACGACATCGGCCTGCAATCGCTTTCGGGAGCCCTTGAGAGGGGCCACGACTGCGTTTACGTGGTCTACGATAACGAGGCTTACCAGAACACGGGAAGCCAGAGAAGCTCGGCAACGCCTCTTGGCGCCCACTCGACAACCACCCCTGCCGGAAGCGTAATTCCCGGAAAGACCATCCCCAAAAAAGACCTCACAAAAATCGCTATTGCGCACGGGATTCCCTATGTAGCGCAGACGGCGGTGCACGCCTACGCCGACATCACAAATAAGGTCAAAAAGGCGTTTGAGAACACCCCCGCGGTGATTGTGGCGCTCCAGCCCTGCCCGACCAACTGGAAGTTCGACACGAGCCAGACAATCTCCGTCTCGAAGATGGCTGCGGAAACGTGCTTCTGGCCGCTCTACGAGTACGAGCGAGGCGCCTGCCGGATTACCTGCAAGCCGCGCCAAAAGCTGCCGGTGGAGGAATTCTTGAAGGTTCAGGGGCGGTTTAAGCATCTTTTCCGCCCCGAAAACAAGGGCGTCATTGAGCAAATCCAGGCGAATATCGACAAAAACTGGGCCGCTCTCCTAAAGCTTGAGGAGGCCTCCGGCGGGGCAAAATAGCTTTCCGCCCGATAATTCGAACTAATTAAAAATTATCTTAGCTATTTTATGACACAGGAAAAGGCCAAGGCAACCCCGGCGAAATGCAGAAGGTGCGGCTGCACCACAGGAGTGATATCTAAGTACCACCTCCTCTACTGCCGACACTGCTTTCGGGACGTCGCGAGGAGGCTTGGGTTCAAGAAGTACAACTAAAGGGCGATAGAGGATCTTCTTAGCGTAATTATCGAGGACTTTAGGATAGCTGTATCATTTTGGTTGGAGGGAATATTATGGAGCCCTGCGAAAAGAAATGGATTGTTTATCTTCTCGGATGCCGCGACAGGACGTTTTACTGCGGGATCACGAATGACCTGCCCAAGAGGCTGGAAGCCCACCGGGCGGGAACGGGCGCCAAATACACGAAAAGCAGGCGGCCTTTTACCCTGCTTGGGGAAATAACTGTCCCGGACAAGTCAACCGCCGCCAAAGTCGAGTACCTGATTAAGCAGCAGCCAAAATTCGTCAAGTTGAGGATATTCCGGGAGTGCAGAAACTACGACGAATTCCTAAAGCTGGCGATTTAGTTAATGCGTAGCATAGAAAGAAACCCCACTGGCTTGCTGGTGGGATGAATTTCGTCAAGCAATAGCTATCCCACTTTTTCGCCCACGTTAATTTTTACTTTCCCGCCAAAGGAGAGTCCAACGAATAGGGAGGGGCAATTTATAATTCGTCCGGTAAAATCCCCCGCTCAATCTTGACTTTTTCACCCTCTTTTGTCCCGATTGCCCGGAGCATTCCCCCGACAAAAACCCCCATTTTTTCACCCTCTTCGAACGATTCAGGCTCTTTGAGGTTAACGGGCATCCCGTTTGCGACGATTTTCTCCATTGACGGGGGCAAAAAGAGCCTTGCAATTCCCAGCCGCAGGATTATCTCCTCGTTTGGCAGAAGGTACTTTTCGGGCGATTTCTCGAGCTCCTCGAAGGTAACAGCCTCCTTTTCTGTAAAGCCCTCGACCTCAATTCGCCGCAGGTATTTCATGTGCGCGCCTGTGCCCAATTTTTCGCCCATATCGTGGAAGAGCTTTCGTATATAGGTCCCCCTCTCGCACTTTATGGTCATGGTGATATCCTGCCCCTCAACCTTGTCGATTGTAATCCCAAAAACCGTTCTCTGCCGATTGACCCGCTTGACCCTTGAGCGCCGCGGCGGAAGCTGGGTGATTTCGCCCGTAAATTCGTCAATAATCGCCTGTAATTGTTTTGTAGTTGTATTGTCATGCAGATGCATTACTCCTGTGTAAGTCTTGTCCGCCTCCTCGAAGAGGGGGGCAAGCTTTCTTGCCTCGCCGACCAGAACCAAAAGAACGCCTGTCACTTTCGGGTCGAGGGTTCCTGTGTGGCCGCACTTTTTCTCTCCGAAAATTTTTCCCACCCGCTCGACGCAGTCAAAGCTTGTCGGGCCTGAGGGCTTATCCAATATTATGAGGCCGGAGGGCATAATTAATTCGTTTCCTTAAGAAAACCGCTCTTTTTTCGCCAACTCCCCTTGAATTTGTTAGAATCCTCTGCTAAGGAGTCTTTCTCAAAACCTCGTAATAAGTGACATCCCCTTCCTCGTCGACGACTGCCCAGAGCATCTTCGCCCGGATATTGTGCGCCAGACGGACGGCTCTGGAAAGTTCGGGAAACGAGCAGGTGTAATTTTCGGGAATGGCATGGACAATCCACTTTGTGTGCTCCTTGACGTTTTTTGGCC
>JBNGEE010000038.1:0-6717 GCA_049975565.1 Candidatus Aenigmatarchaeota archaeon | reverse complement strand
TTATAGGCGTTTGCCGCCATTTCCTTCTGGAGCGGCGGGTACTTCAGGATGGAGAGAATCTTGTTTGCCATCTCGTCGGTGTCCCAGAAGTCCACTTCCAGGCAGTGGCGCAGCACCTCTTTTGCGCCCGAATTCTTGGAGATGATGATTGGGGTGCCGTGGCTGGCCGCCTCGAGCGCGGTTATGCCGAAAGGCTCGGAGACGGACGGCATCACATAGATGTCTGCGGCCTCGTAGATTTTTTCCACCTCCTCATCGGAGAGCTTGCCTGTGAAAAGCACTTTGTCTCCGATGCCCAGAAAGCAGGCAAGCTCTATCATTTTTGGCAAAAGCTCGCCCCCGCCCGCGACCACGAAGACGACATTATTTTCGTACTCCAGCACCTTCTTTGCCGCCTTTATGAAGTAGTCCGGGCCTTTGTGAAGGCTTATGCGCCCGAAGTAGAGCACGATTTTCTTGTTGTTCCAGGGCTTGTTTTTCCTCTGGCCGTTGAAAGTTATTGCATTGTAGACTACATCGATTTTGTTTGGGTCTATGCCGTACCCCTTGACGATTTTGTTTTTCGTGTAGTTCGAGACCGCGATTATCCTGTCGGCCTTCCCGAAGCACTCCTTTTCGATGTCATAAGCCCTCTGGTTTCGCCCCCCGCAGCTCCGGTCAAGTTCTGTCGTATGGACATGGAATATCAGTGGCTTTCCGGAGATTTCCTTTGCGAGCACCCCCGCCCGGAAGGTCAGCCAGTCATGGCAGTGGATAACATCAAATTCCTCGTTTTTTATAAGTCCGCCGCAGACCCGCGCGAACCTTTCGAGCTCCGCGAAAAGGTCGCCGCAATAAAGCATCGCGTTGCCTTTGAGCGCGAGCGGGTTGATGGACAGATTCCCGCCAGTCTTGGTGTTGTCGGGGCAGCACTTCATGCGCTCGTCCATGATGCTTTGGGAATATTCGGACTCGCTCATATAGGGCATGAATGCCGCGTCGACATTGCTTACCGAGATTCCAGTTGATACGATTCTGAGCGTTTCGCTTTCACCTTTCACCGGCAAAAAAAGGGTAATTTTGACACCCAAATCGGCAAGAGAATTTGTCAGGTTGTAAGTGACGTTTCCAAGCCCGCCTACCGAGTGGGGAGGAAACTCCCAACCAAACATTAAAACCCGCATAAATATGTATCGAATGATTATATAGCTTTAATTAAATAGGACGCAGTATCTAATAATAACTAACACAAGGTAATTAACTCATTTTACTGGAGGCTTACCCGTCTAAGACCCCAAAAGTTTATCTTGGGCGGGAGCAACTTTTTCGTCATGTCGCCGGCGAAAAGCCCGCCGCGCACCCCAAAGAGTTTCGGCCAATATATGGTTTTTAGGGCATTATTTTTATGAGGAGTCTTTTGCACCTCTTGGCGGCTTTTTTGCTCTGTGCCCTGCCTGCGCAGGCTTTTTCCATAGGTACGGCGCCAGGAGTGCAGTATGTAGGGGACTTCAGCCCCGGAGACTCGGTTTACGTTAAGTTTTACCTGCTTACAAACGCGAGAAGCGATATTCTCACCACCCTTACCTATATGAGGCCGCACCTTGAGATGTACTACCCCAACAGCATAAGAATGGTTTCGGCCTACGAGACCTCGCAGGAGGATATATCCCAGTGGATAAAATTCCAGCAAAACCCCATCCTTGTCTCTCCGAGAAAGACAATCGTCGCCACGCTTGAGGGAGGGGAGGTAGTGAAGGCCAACGCCGAGGCGGTCTACAAACTCACGATTCCAAAGGATGCGGAGCCGGGGTATCATGTAGGCTCGGTAGGGCTTTCGCCAAAGGTCACTACCGGCACAGGGGGCACGGGGATAGCCACCATAGGGATTACCCGATACATATTTGTCTTCAAGGTCCGCGGCGTGGCGGAGAGGGTGGGCGAAATCCAGAATGTTTTTGCGCAGAGGGTCGACGCGGACAGGGCGAGGATAGACGTAATATTCAGGAATACCGGGAAGGACACGGTTTCTGTGTGGGTCGACGACATGGAGGTATACGACGAGTTCGGAAACCTTGTGGACACTCTCGACTCGGGCAT
This sequence comes from Candidatus Aenigmatarchaeota archaeon, assembly GCA_049975565.1. Taxonomy (GTDB): domain Archaea; phylum Aenigmatarchaeota; class Aenigmatarchaeia; order QMZS01; family QMZS01; genus JAFGCN01. The sequence goes on along the minus strand of JBNGEE010000038.1, from coordinate 4,641 downwards.
TAGTTATGTAGCCCCCGGCGAGACCAAAATCCTTCCCGTCTACTGGCCTGCAAGAAACGTGAGCGGAACCTACAAGGCGGACGCCAAGGTGAACTATATCACGGGCTACGCGGCAAAGGCGGTCACAATAGAGATACCAAAAGAAATTTCCAAGCCCTCTTTTGAGAGGGTAACAGAGACAGAATTCCCGTGGTGGCTGCTTCTTCTTCTTGCCCTGCTCGTGATATTAATAATATACTGGAAGTATTAGTATGAGCCGCAGCCTTTTTATAGTGGCGATTCTGGCAGTTTTGGCCGCAGTTTTATATGTCGCTTCCCAGAGCGTCACATCATCGGGCACTTACGATCTGAAGGCAAACGTGACCGAGCTTAGGCTCAACGACAGCAAGATTCTGATAGGCATTTCGAATGACAGGGACGAGATAAATTTCGGGGCAGTCGCGGAGAACATGACCGTCAAGAAGTTTCTGGACCTCCAGAACAATGAGGAAACGGACGCCGTGATAAGGCTGGAGACTTCCGGAAGCATTTCCCCCTATGTTTTGTTCCCTCAGCGCGAGTTCCTTCTCAAAAGCGGGGAAAAGCGCGAGGTCGAGATGAGGTTTGACGGCGCGAAAATCGGCTATTACGAAGGGACGCTCGCAGTGGACATAATCACCCCCAAAAACAGGCTCCTTGCGCCGCTTTCACTATGGAAATAAGCTGCCGCGCCCTGTTCTCCGCTGCTTTAGTGCTGCTCTTAATTCTTCCCTTTGCGGCGACGGCTATGCTCATAAGTGTCGAGATTGCGGACAGCTATAAAGGCAGAAGCTCGTACTTTGAGGTCAAGAATGAATCTTACCTGTCATTTGCCCTCGACTGGGAAAACATCGGCTCGCTCGACTGCGGCACCCGCCTTGCAGTTGACCTTTATGGCGACGACGGGCGGACAAAAAGGATATGGAGCGCGGACGCGGCGATAGCGCCGGGTGACAGCGCGCTTCTCGAGGCCGCGTACCTCCCCGAAACCAGCGGGATATACACTGCAAACATGACGCTCTATTACTGCGACCGGATTCTTCACCTCAAAACCTTAGATATTGATTTCGAAAGGCCACAGTTTTCCGTGTTGCCCGCGCAAGTTTCTGCGAGAGGGACAAAAGACAAGGTGTACTTTGAGATAACCCCGCAAAGCGACATGGACAGTCTCAGGATTATCCCTCAGGACTACCCGAAGACCTGGTACTTCGAAGAGGCGGCTGTTGAGGACCTGAAAGCCGGGAAAACGGCGAAAGTGGAGCTGAATTACGACCCTGTGGTCTGGGTGGAAAAGAACGCGACATTCGCTCTGGTTTCGGATGGGGGGCTTAAGGTGGTCGAGGTCACGCTCGAGGAGGAAAAAAAGCCCGTGGTGACGATTTTGCAGGCTCTCCTAGCGCTTCTCATAGTCTCCGTCTTGCTAAATGCATGGCTTTTGCTTCACTCTTCAAAAGCCTCTAGGGCGGCCGGAAAAGAGGAGGTTATGGTCCGAAAGGAAAAGACGCCGCCTGCGAAAGCCACGGCTCGCCAAAAGAGCGGAAAACAAAACGCCGGCGGGAACTGAACGAGAAAACGCCCAATAGAATTTTTAATAATATCCTATAATCAATATATTACCTGAATGTATAATTATGGTCTATGGTTCCGGGCTGAAGATAATAGGCATTTCTTCGGGAAAGGGCGGGGTCGGAAAGACTACGTTCTCGATAAACCTCAGCGCCGCCCTTTACGAGCAGGGCTTTGAGAACATACTTATAGACGGCGACATATCGAACGCGAACCTCTCCGTCCAGCTCGGCTTGCAGCACAACTCGATTACGGTGCAGGACCTCGTTTCCGAAAAGCTAAACCCCCTTCACGCGATAAGAATACACCCAAGCGGCATCCGTGTCCTTCCCGCCGCGATTTCGCTTGACAAGGCGAACGTGGACATAAGCAACATCAAGCACCACCTCACTCCGGTCCAGGAGACATTTCTTATGGATTTCCCCCCCGGGGTCGCGAAAAACACGGAGGACTTGATGAATGTGTGCGACGAGATAATCGTGCTTACGACGCCGGAGATGACCTCTATTACCGATGCGCTAAAGACTATCGAGCTTGCAAAGGAGCTTAGAAGGCCAGTTCTTGGCGTGGTCGTAAACAGGGTGACGGGCGACAGGTACGAATTGACGACGGGCGAGGTCCAGATGATGTGCGAGACCCATCTTCTTGGAAGCATTTCTGACGACCCGAAGGTGAAGCGGGCGAATTTCGAGTGCGTGCCTTATATCTTCAGGTTTCCTTTTTCGAGGGTGTCTTTCGAGACGAGGACGATTGCCTCGAGGGTCCTTGGCCGGCCCTACACAGGCCCGAAGTACAGCCGCTTAAAGGCCATTCTGGAAAGATGAACGCAAAGCTTGTGGTGCTGGGCATACTGATGATTGCCCTGAGCGCGTCAGGAGTCCGCGCGTCAGAGGTCGTGTCTGACCTCACAATCACGATTGACGGAAAGCAGGTGACTGACGGCGGGGTCTGGATAAAGGAGTACGCGGGGCAGAGCGCGCAGGAAAAAAACCTCGGCCCCAGCCTTGAGGTCATATCGGCCTGCAAAGACGGAAACGGCACCCCCGCAAACCTGGTTCTTACACTTTACCCTGCGGGAGGGACGTTCGTGAAGAGGACATTTTTGGGAGACGCCGATACAGAATTCACCCTGAAGAACCTTGGCAATTTTGGGACATACAAGATAGAGGCCAACTGCACTGTGGGAAACCAGACCTCGGTGCTCTCGAAGACTTTCACTGTGCACAAACTCGAGATGTTTTTCCAGAACTCGGAGTCCGTATCCGGAGAGATAGGCTTTTCGACCAAGTTCCCCTTGATTTTCAAGTCCGACGGAAGCCTCATCTCTGAACGGGAAAAGTTCGTCGTCAAAATCAAGGATAGCTCGCACACTTACCTCAGCTCCATCCCCGAATACGTCGAGAGCGTGGGGGGCGGATACGTCGACCTGTCGATAAAGATCCCTTATGACGTGCCTGAGGGAAAAAGGACCCTTGAAGTGACCGGCACTTACGGCGACAACGAGGTTACGATATCGAAAAGCATTAGTATAGAATCCCCGATTGACATTGAGCTTGAGACCGAGTCCATCTCCTGCAAGGCAAACGAGTTCTGCCCCTTCGAGATTCAGCTGACAATCGACAGCAACGGGCCAAGGCCGCTTTCAGAGTATTCGCCGCAAAACTTCCTCGTCGGCATTTATCGCAACAGCGACAACGAGCTTTTCGACTACCCGACGATTTCAAGGGTCGACTGCAACGAGAACACGAAGCTTTGCATATTAAAGCTCATGACCGACGAGAAGATTGTGCCCGGAGCCTACACACTCAAGATTTCTGTCATCGACAACCAGCTTGGAAGCTCGCCCAAATATATAACTTTCTCGAGCTCGTACTTCCTTCAGGGCACGGTAAGGAACGCGGACAACGCCGCGGTCAAGTCAAAGATGACTTTCATCAACAAGGACAACGGCAACGTCGTCACAAAGGAATTCTCGGGGGAATACCTGATAGAAATACTCAAGGGGATGTATGACATCACGCTTAACTTCCAGAGCGGCGCTCTTATCGCCGATATTTACAACGCGACGTTCGACAACACGCTTCTCGAGTCCGCGAAGAACATAAACTTCGACTCCTTCGAGAACAAGGAAATACTTACCGGGGTGCACACGGTGCGCGCGGTAGTCCTCGAGCTTGGGTTTGAATTCGAGTCGGCAAGCCTCAAAATCCCCTACAACAACCTCAACGTCTACAACGAGGAAAACCTCGATGTGTACGTCTGCAAAAACTGGAACTTTGGGATGAGGCGGTGCAACGGAAACTGGACGATAGTCGGGAACTCGAAAGTGAATGCAGTCGCCGACGTGGTCGAGGTGGAGACCGGCGAGATGTCGGCGTTCCTTCTCGGAGAGAGGAAATTTTTGCATTACAACACGGTCGGCACCGCCGAAAAGGAGACCGGGCTTGGGGGCACGATTCCGGTCGAAGGAGTGGTTCTCGATTCCGATGGCATAGAGGTTTCCGGGGTTACAATCACCCTTAAGACCGAAGGCTTTTCCTCTAAGACAAACACCGTTGCGGACGGGTCGTTTTTAGGGTACGTAACTCTTCCCTACAAGGAGGGGCTTTTCAACGTGGATGTAATCGCCGAAAAGGACCCTTATGTCGGCACGACGACCCAGATTGTGGTAAAGACCGTGAAGAGGGAGGAGATATCGGTCGTGCTTCCCGACGCCGAGGTTGCGGTGATTCTCGGCCAGCCCAAGAGTATCACATTGACTCTCGTAAACCCCGGACAGGTCGACTTGAAAGACATCCAGATTAATATCAACGGGCTTTCCCTGAAAAATTATGAGATTATTCCCGCAACCGTGAACATTCTCGGGCCCGGGGAGACAAAGGATATAAAACTCAACGTCAACATCACCCAAGAGGATTGCGGCGACACCTGCCAGCAGTACACTTCGGTCGGGGTCGAGGTGAAGGCGGTCACCCAAAACAGCATTGACATAAAGACGGGTGGCACCTTCATAATCGAGCTCAAAAAGCCCGGGGATGAGGCGCTTTCTGCCCAGTC